>NZ_JBFUIU010000720.1:0-4437 GCF_056401695.1 Variovorax sp. P4_D9 | reverse complement strand
ATGCTGGACTTTGACGAACTGAATGAGGTGGTTGGAACGCCGGGCCTGATCGCTTTGGGGCAAAAATACGAGCGATAAACATCAGGTCAGGCACGACGGCCGGGCGGGGCGTAGCGGCACGCCTGCGGGCGCACACGTGGATGAGGCCGCGGTGGCGAGGGGCATTTCGAGTTGCGACCGCCGCGCCGTTGGACGATGGCCTCGCACAGCCTGCGTGTCGCCTCGGGTACATCGCGATCACGCGTCGCCACCGCCAATGTCAGGCAACCCGTGGCGTTCCTGTTGACCAGCGCAACAGAGCACACCTGGTCGTTCGTGAAGCGCGTGATGACCCTCGGCATCAACGCCACGCCCAGGCCGCTGCCGACCAGGCCCACCACGGTGAAGGCCTGCGTCGCCTCCTGCGTCACCCGGGGCGTGAAGCCCGAGTCGCGACAGACCTCGAGGATCGCTGCGCGCAGACCTGGCACCGCAAGGCTGGCGATCCTGATGATATGCACGCGTAAGCGTGGCCGCACCGAACGACTCCCGCCTCCCCAAATTCGACTGCATTCCTTGAGCTGGCTTGCAGTGAACTGCCCGCGCCTAGCATCGCAACGCTTGTGCCGAAGCCGTTGACCTCGAACAGCAGGTTCGAGGGCAGGTTCGACAAGCGCGACTTCATCTACGACGAACGGCGCGACGTGTACCGCTGCCCTGCCGGGCAGATCGCGCTGCCAAGCCTTCACCTTCTCGCGCGCATTCTGCATCGCTGAACTCTTTGACGTTTTTGACGTTCAGTAACTCGCAACCGACCCTTGAACGACTTGATCAGCCCATCGCTCTCGAGCGACTGTCGACGGGCGAACGGGCGCGTGGAACGTTCTGAGGAACCCGCGATCGCGCACGTCTCAGGTTGTGATCGGTGCAGAAAGCCTCCAGACGCCCGGCGACCTAGCGACCTTGGCTCAGCCTGTGAAGCCCGTGGTCGGCCAACAACGCCGGCGCGGTCTGGGCTGCGCCTCTTGAAAGAGATCCGCCTCGCGAAGGACGACGATACGGCTCACCGTCGGATGGTGTCCCCATCAACTATGGACGGCGGGCTGTGGCACCCCGATGCGCAGGAGAACCGCTGGACGCTTGAGCAAGTCAGGAACGAGAGGTCTGAGGGCCGGACTGGGTCACCGCCAAACAAGCTCTGGCACCTTGGAATCGCGACAGTCGCCGGCATCGAGGAATCACCCATCACGGGCGGGCGCCGGGCGCCGAAACACCTACCAGCGCCTGCAGACTGTCCTGGAATATCTGACCGCGGCCGAGATCATCCGTTTCGGTTCGTTCAATTGATTTTGCTGGGTCAGGCTTGAGGTCGCGCGAGTCGATGCACATGTTGGCGACTTACGAAGAAACCCGCCAGGGCGGGTTTCAGGGCGATGCGGGAGGAAGGGGCGAACCCCTTGGAGCAAAGCTCCCGTGGCGGGATGAGCCACTGAGTCCACCGTTGCATCACTAAAGTTTGATCGGCCCCTGCACAGGAAGTTCCGCCATTTCGCAGTCGGTGTGGTCCATGGTTCAGGCGGCGGCCTCGAACGAGGGTCGCTACTCAAGGAAGTTGGCCCGAATCTGGTCCCCTGCGGTCCCATCTTCGGTGCCGTAGTCATCGCCGAGCGCAGCGCACTCAGTGACCACACATTCAGCAAATGTCCGCACAGCGGGCGGGACAGGTTCACCGGCCTTCAGGAGGCCAGCCATTACAGCCAGCTCTTCGAAGACCTCGGCGGGGTTTCGATGTGGTTCCATCGCCTGATGTTACGTCGCAGACGTGAGGCCACCACAAGTAGAAGACCTTAAATCAGAAGTTCGCATATCCCTCCGCCTGGTCGTGGCTGAACATGCCCGCGCGTTCATCCAACCCTTGGGCCAGCGCCCGCATGAAGGCGAAGTGCCCGCTGTGCAGCTTGCGCGGAGTTTCTTTTCTTCTCATGTCGGCCCCATCGGGTCGCGGTTTTTGTCCGCAGGGGGATCGCCAGAATTTCCACCAGGGGGTCGCCACGGGCTCCGGCGGCAACTGCGCCATCTGGCTGGCTCGCCTGCGTCGGCGCCGCCCGACTTCGAGGGCGTGCGCTATCCCGTTGGCCCCAGTTGGCGCAAGCGGCGAACCCCTGCGCGGACGCGCTGGTGCGCGAGCTCCTGGGCAAGACCCGGCGTGCCTACGCGCAGCGCGGCGTGCGAACCAAGAAGCAACGCGCGCTCACCAAGGTCCCCCTTACAGGCCCTCCTGGCCACCTGCGACGTGTCGCTGCGGGGGAAACGCGACCGCGCCCCCTCCTGTTTGCCTGGRCCACCGGCGGGCGGCGCCGCTCCGAGGTGGCCGGCGCCACCTCGGAAAACCTCGTGCGCGTGGATGACAGGTCATACCTCTACACCCTCGGGCACTCCAAGACGAACCAGACCGGAGACATGCGCCCCGAAGACGTGAAGCCGCTGGTGGGCAGCGCTGCCCTGGCCATGCAGGCCTGGCTCGAGGCCAGCGGGATCAAGGAGGGCGCCCTCTTCCGGCGCATCCGCAAGGGCGGGCACCTCGGCGAAGCATTGGCACCGGCGGCGGTGCGCGACATCGTGAAGGAACGGTGTGTGCTGGCGGGGGTTGAAGGGGGAGTTTTCTGCGCACTCGTTGAGGGCTGGCTTCGTGACCGAAGCAGGCAAGCAGAACATGTCATTGCCGGAGACGATGGCGATGACGGGGCATCAGAGCGTGGTGACCTGGTGGGTTACTTCCGGGCCGAGAGCGCCCTGGGCAGCAAGGTCAGCCGAATGCTCGATGGAGATTGAGCCGCAGCGTCAGATTCCGTCGTCGGCGCGGCAATGGCCATTTCAGGATTGGTATAGACCGATGGGTGAAAGTCGCAAATATCGGCATCAATTGATGCTATATTTGACGCATTGAACAGGGGAACGCCATGCGCACCACCGTGACACTGGACGACGAGTTGCTCGCCCAAGCTCGAACATTTACGGGCATCCAGGAGAACTCTGCCCTGATTCAACAAGCGCTCAAGACCCWCGTGCAAAGCGAGGCGGCGCGACGGCTGGCACGCTTGGGAGGCAGTGCGCCGAACCTCCAAGCGGCACCGCGACGGCAGGGAGAAGTCGCCGATGATCCTCGTTGACACATCGGTGTGGATCGACCACCTCGCCCGAGGTGACTCGGAATTGCAGTCTTTGCTTGAAGAAGGCGAAGTCCTCATGCATCCCTATATCGTCGCGGAGATCGCTCTGGGCAGCCTGACGCAGCGCGACGTGACGGTGGGCGCATTGCAAGCCCTGCCCGAGATACCTTTGGCGCAGCACACCGAGGTGATGGCGTTTCTCAACAATGAGCGGCTGTTCGGCATCGGGATTGGCTATGTCGATCTTCATCTGCTTGCCGCAACCCGCCTTGCCGTCGGTACAAGGCTTTGGACACGCGATCGGCGCCTCCTCCAGGCTGCGCTCAAATTGAATCTGGCAGCGTTCGCTGCACACTGAGTCTTGCTAGGGCGAGGAGAACCCCCTGAACACGCGCGAGGGAGCTTCGCGGCCTCCCGGAAATAGCGATCTGCCTCTTCCCCTCGATGGGATCGCCCGCCAATTCGTGCACAGCGAGAGTCAGGGTTCAAGCATTGATTCGCGGGTCGGGCGCCGACAGCCGCCCGGGGTGATCGTCCTTTCCGTGATCGGTACGCTTTTCAGGACGAGCACCCGCCTCGTTCCGCATGCGTACGACGGAGTCTTGCTTCGCTATCGCGCGGTTGGCACGGCGAACGCTGCATCCATTTTGGCTAACCCCTCTTCGGACATCGGCTACCAAGACAGGGAGCGGTCGCTCATGCGCCCAGCAGTCGACACATCGCGGGGTCTGGGCCCTCTAGATCTAGACCAGATCTAGCTGTGATCTAGCTGCAGCGTTCATTGACAAGGTGCTCTCACTGGAGTGGCAGAAGTACATCACCGAGAGCTACGACTTGGGGCCGGTGCGCACCGACGTGAAGCTCGACAGCCTTCGCCGAAGCGATGCCGAAGCCGGGCGACGAAGTCCTATTGAGACTTCCATAAATCATGACATCACCACAGCGTGGCCTGCATCCAGCAGGCGGCAATGATCGAGGGGCGCTTCTGAGCACTCTTGAGCTTGTTGCGCGCAGTGCCGTGAAGCTCGGCGAGGTCGTTGGGGCAATAGTTGGCCAGGGCATGGCGCTTGAGCCARGCCCACAGATACTCCACCGGATTGAGGTCGGGCGCGTACGGCGGCAGGAACGCGATCTGGATATGGCCGCCCAGGCTGTCCAGATAGTCGCGCACCAGCCGACTGCGGTGCGCCTTCAAGCCATCCCAGATGACCAGCAGCGGCTGTTTCAGRTGAGCCTTCAGCGCCTTGAGGAATTCGACGATCTCTTCCTTCTTGATGCTGCCCTCGTG
>NZ_JBFUIU010000719.1:0-4440 GCF_056401695.1 Variovorax sp. P4_D9 | reverse complement strand
GTGTCCACGGGCACCGTCGGCGGACGGATCGCCGGAACCCACAGGCCCTGCGCGTCGAGCGCCGCCGCGAGGGCCAGCGCCGCGGCGTTGTCGCCGACGATCATCGGCTGGATCGCGGTGGCGGAATCGGCCAGCCGCCAGCCGAGACCGGGGTATTCCTGCATCAATGCCGTGAGGCCGTCGCGCAGCATGCCGATCGATTGCGCCAATCGGGCGCGCAGCTCTTCGCCCTCGTCGCCGGCGATCAAGCGCAGACTGACGAGCACGGCATGCGCGATCGCCGGTGGCGCCGCCGTGGTGTAAATGTAGCTGCGCGCCGACTGCACCAACCAGTCGATCACGCTCGGGTGGGCGGCCACGAAGGCCCCGCCCAGGCCTGCGGCCTTGCCGAGCGTGCCCATGTAGATCAGGCGCTCGCTGCGCAGGCCGAAGTGCGACAGGCTGCCGCTGCCGTGCTGGCCAAGCACGCCGAAACCATGCGCGTCGTCGATGACCAGCCAGGCGTCGTGCGCCTCGGCCAGCGTCAGAAGGGCCGGCAGGTCGGCCAGGTCGCCGTCCATGCTGAAGACGGCATCGGTCACGATCAGCTTGACTGGCGTGCTGCAGCGTCTGAGCTGGTTGGCGAGCAGGTCGAGCCGGCCGTGGGGGTAGCGCTGCAGCGGCGCCTTGGCCAGCAGTGCGCCGTCGACCAGCGACGCGTGGTTGAGCTTGTCCGAGAAGATCGTCGCGCTCGCATCGCCCAAAGCACTGAGAAGCGCCAGGTTGGCCATGTAGCCGGTGCAGAAGCTCAGCGCTCTTGCCTCCGGGATGCAGGGCGACAGCCAATGGGCGAGCGCGTCCTCGAGCAGCACATGGGCACGCGAATGGCCGCTGATCAGATGCGAGGCGCCGCTGCCGGCGCCATGGCGGCGCGCGCCTTCGGCCAGCGCCTCGATCAGCGCCGGATGGTTCGCCAGCCCCAGGTAGTCGTTGCTGCAGAAGGACAGCATGTCGCGCCCGGACACTCGCTGGTGCGGCGCGCAGGGCGACTCGGCCGTGCGCCTGTGCCGGCGCAGCGCCTGGGCCTCGCGCTCACGCAGTCGATGGTTCAGATGTTCGATCAGCATGGGCGTTCTCTGTGTCGGCCACCGCATTCAGTGTTGCCATCATGCGTTGCGCGAGCCAAGCTGCCAGCTCATCGTCCAGCACATAGGGCGGCATCAGGTAGACGGTACGGCCGATCGGGCGGATCAGCAGTTCGCGCGCGCGGCCGGCGAGGTGGAAGCGTTCGGCAAAGYGCTCACCGACGAAGGCCTCCCGCACATCGAAGGCCCAGATCATCCCGCGCKGGCGGAAGTGCTCGACGCGCGGGTCGTTCTGCAAAGGCGCGAGCGCCGAAGTCAGTGCCGCAGCGCGCTGCCGGTTGCGCTGCAGGACGTCGTCCTCATCGAAGCGGTCGAGCACCGCCAGCGCTGCTCGGCAGGCCAGCGCGTTGCCGGTGTAGGAGTGCGAGTGCAGGAAGCCGCGTGCGACGTCGTCGTCGAGAAAGACCTCGTAGATCTCGTGGCGCGTCATCACCAGCGACAGCGGCAGCGTGCCGCCGCTGATGCCCTTGGAGATGCACACGAAGTCCGGCCAGATCTCGGCCTGCTCGCAGGCGAAGAAGGTACCGGTACGTCCGCAGCCCACCGCGATCTCGTCGGCGATCAGGCTCACCTCGTAGCGGTCACACAGCGCTCTCACCGTGCGCAGGTAGGCCGCGTCGTGCATCGCCATGCCGGCAGCGCCCTGCACCAGCGGTTCGATGATCAGCGCGGCGATGTGTTCGTGGCGAGACTCGAACAGCGCCTGCAACTCGGCCGCGGCCCGCGCGGCCACGTCTGCCGCGGTCTCGCCGGGTCCGGCCTGGCGCGCGTCGGGCGACATCACCTGGTGCGCCCGCATGAGCAACGGATCGTAGGCATCGCGGAACACCGCCACATCGGTCACCGCCAGAGCGCCGAGCGTCTCGCCGTGGTAGCCCTGGCGCAGGCAGACGAACTCCCGTTTGTCCGAACGCCCGCGGTTGCGCCAGTGGTGGAAACTCATCTTCAGCGCGATCTCGACCGCCGAGGCGCCGTCGCTGGCAAAGAAGCAGTGGCCGAGCGCGCCACCGGTGAGGGCCGACAGGCGTTCGGCCAACTCCACCGCCGGTGCGTGGGTGCAGCCGGCCAGCATCACGTGCGGCAGGCGATCGAGCTGGTCTTTGAGCGCCGCATTGATGCGTGCGTCGGCATGGCCGAACAGGTTGACCCACCATGAGCTGGTGGCGTCGAAGTAGCGCTGTCCTTCATGGTCGATGAGCCACGGGCCTTCACCGCGCGCGATCGGCAGYGGCGGCACCGTGGCCGCACGCTGCATCTGCGTGCAGGGATGCCAGACGCTGCGCAGGCTGCGTTGCTGCCAGGATTGGTTGGCGCCGACGGGTGTGTGCATGCGATGAATGTGAAGAGTGCTGCGAATGGCGCCTCGACTCGTTCCTCGAGGCGTGATGCGCGACTGGAGCCGGATCGGTCGGTCAGTCCGCAGCGAACCAGAGCGGGAAGCGCCAGCGCTCAGGGCGCAATGCCGGTGACGGAGACGCGGTGGATCTAGGATTTGAGAAGAGAACGAAACATCGGGATGAGACGAGACAAAGGGGAGAGGAGAGCAGTGGGCTTCGCTGGCAGCTCCTGCTCAAGACCCATACGCAAAGGCGCCGAATGCTAGTGGAGAACCATCGAAAGAAAAATTCCGGACCAGGCACTTTGCGCCTCGGTTTCACCTCGCCATCAGCGGCAGGCACAGTGCGCAAGCTTGCTCGGGACAAGCTGAAGGCACTCACACCCAAAAGCATCTGATGAACTTTTGACCTACACTTAATGAGTGAATTTCCATGATCTTCCCTCTATCAAGAACCGGTCAATGCTCGGCCACTGTCACGAGGGAGATAGGAACAGATCGAGCGCTGCGAGCCGACAACGCCTCCTGAAGACCGCCTTGTGGGACTGACGTGAAAAAGGAGCTGCGCAAACTTGCCCAATCACACGGACTGAGGGGCCGGCAGAAGGCAATGCAGGCTGTGACGGTCCTTCGCATGTATCGCAGGGATCCGAAGGCCAACGACTTCCTGCAGCACGAAGCCGAGTCCATCCTGCGCAAGGTGCTGTACCACCTGCGCCAGGCTGCGATCCTCGAAAGTCTGGCGGAACGTGACGCGAAGCAGCCCTTCCTGGCGCCGCGAGGCGGCAAGTGAGTGATCATGTGAGATTCGCCTGAGGGCTTGCAGAACACCAGTAGCGGTCAACCTGGTCAGCACGTGTTCGGCATGGCGCGGCAGCTGGTTGCGTTTGATGCGAACTACTTCGCTGCGCCGCGTGCGAGTCGGCGCCCGGCAGGCCGTCGGGCGTCTTGTCGAGCGCGAGCATCAGCGCACGCTGATCTCGAGCACCTCGCATTTCTCACAGGCCGGCCCGAGCCAGCCGTGCAGGTACACGGTGCGCAGTTCAGCGTCCTCGATCAGCGTGATGCTGTGCGACAGGTTGACCGGCACCCAGAGCGCACGCGACGGCGGCACGATGTAGCGGCCGTCCTCGGTGCTCAGGCGGATCACGCCGCGCGTCGAGAACGTGAGCTGCGGCCAGGGATGGGTGTGCAGCTCGACCAGCGTGTCGGCCTTGAGGAAATGCTCCTTGGCGATGGTCACCAGTGCCTGCGGCATGGTGGTGGGGCCTTCCTGGCCTCCGATCCATCGCGGTGCGAGCGCATCGTGGGGGCGGCTTTCGGCGTCGCGGCGGTGCTGGCGCTGGTGCTCGCGCTGGCGTATATCGCACCTTTCATGGTACCGGTCATCTTCGGAGCCATGGGTTTTGCCGGCGGCATTGCGGGGCCGTCGCGCGACCTCCTGGTCAAGCGCTCGACGCCGGCCAATGCGACCGGGCGCGTCTACGGCGTGGTCTATGCGGGGCTCGACATCGGGCAGGCGGTGGCGCCATTGATCTTCGGCAGGCTGATGGACCACAACCAATACGCGAGCGTGATCATCGGCCTGGCCATCGTGCAGGGGATCGCGGGCGCATTCAATGTGCGGCGCGTGCGGCGAGAGGCCTTGGTTCCCGCCACGGCTTGACGAGCAGACTTGAAGGTTTGCGCGTCACAGCAGCGCCCCGTTACCCCCAAGGCTCCGCAGGATATGCCGCAGCACACCAGCATCCGGAACAAGCCAAATGGCTGCGGAAAGCGCATCATCCGTCATTCACGAACCCACGGTGCGGACTGTGTGCGAGGCAGAGCATGACATGGTTCAAGAAGGTTTTCTGGATCGGCGCTGGGCTTGGCGTCGTGGGTGCGCTTGCCGCATTCACGGTGGACGAATTGAAGACTTCCCGGCTGCAATCGGCCCTGTGGCGCGACCTCGCCAGCGGTGCCCGCTTCAGCGTCGAC
>NZ_JBFUIU010000718.1:0-4441 GCF_056401695.1 Variovorax sp. P4_D9 | reverse complement strand
TTCCAGCTTCGGTCAATGTGATGCCGCGACTGGACCTATCAAACAGTTGCGCACCGATTTCGTCCTCCAGCGAGGCGATTTGATGACTGAGGGCTGGCTGAGCCACATGGAGCTTGCCTGAAGCCTTGAGGAGGCTCCCGGCCTCGCTCGCGCCAATGAAGTACCGGAGTTGTCGCAGTTCCATCGCTATCGGGATTCGGTCTAGCTGGTACTCCGATTATGTATTTCCCAATGCAGCGCTGCATCCAGAGAATTGAAACCAACAAAGCTACTCGCCGTCCTCGCGGCTCCTCTGCTCACGAGGCGAGGGAGCACCTCGGACCCGGACCCGTGGACTGCCTTCGGATTTGTTCTGTTCGGGTTGCTCGGTATGAGCCTGTACACATCGATCAGCGGCCTCCTGAAGCTGAACTATTCCCCGCCGGAGTTCGCGACCTGGGCGTCGGGCTCCGTATGCCATTGCAAATGCGACCTTTGGAGGCACTGCGGAATACGTCGCGCTGTGGCTGAAATCGCGTGGCATCGAGTCGTCCTACTTTTGGTACGTGACGGCTATGAGCGTCGTCATTCTCCTGTGCTCGCTATCCCTGCGCAGGGGCCGGCAACCGACGCATCTCGACCGGGACCATTCCTGATCAGCGACCGTTTTCGCTATCCGGTTTTAATATAGCGGATAGCCGAATTCAGTATTTCCTATATATCCGGCCGAAACCCAAAATCGAGCCACAAGGAGACAAGTTCATGACCATAGACATTGAGCATCTGCGCACATGGATCGACCAGACAATAGTCATCGACGATGTCGTGACCTCCGTGCCGCTTCAAGCCCTGACCGCGACCCTTGACCGAGACGATTCGCCAACGAAGCCGGCCGATACGTTGCCTCCTTGCTGGCATTGGCTTTACTTCCTCCCAATCCATCGTCAATCCGAGATCGGTCCTGACGGCCATCCGAAGCGGGGCGGCTTCCTGCCCCCGGTGCCGCTGCCGCGCAGGATGTGGGCCGGGAGTCAACTTCAATTCCTGGCCCCGCTGCGTGTTGGTCAGTCGATTTCGCGCACCTCCCGCATCGCTGATGTCCGAATAAAGGAGGGACGGACCGGTCCGCTGGTCTTCGTGAACGTGGACCACGAGATCCGGGCGGACGGCGAACTGGCCATCGTAGAGCGGCACGACATCGTGTACCGCGACAACCCGAAGCCGGGCGACCCCACTCCCGCCCCGCAGCTTGCGCCGAACGACGCCCCGTGGACGCGCAACATCGTGCCGGACGACGTCCTGCTGTTCCGCTACTCCGCGCTGACGTTTAACGGGCACCGCATTCACTACGACCGCAAATACGTGACCGAGGTGGAGGGCTACCCCGGCCTGATCGTGCACGGGCCGCTGATCGCCACGTTGCTACTGGACCTGCTGCGACGCAACCTGCCCGACGCGGCGGTCAAGGGCTTTTCGTTCCGAGCCGTCAAGCCGCTGTTCGACATTGCGCCCTTTACTGTTTGTGGCCGCCAGGAGGATGCCGAGACTGTGAGGCTCTGGGCCCGCACGCCGGACGGCCACCTGGCCATGGAAGCCACGGCGAATCTGTACTGAACCCATTCACACCCAAAGGAGACACGAGATGTTCAACGAGACCGACGACCACCAGGAAATCCGAGATGCCGTGCGCGGACTGTGCCGGCAGTTCCCCGACGAGTACTTCCGCAAGATCGACGAGCAGAAGGCCTATCCCGAGCAGTTCGTCGACGCACTCATGGAGGCCGGCTGGCTGGCCGCGATGATTCCCGAGGAATACGGCGGCACAGGCCTCGGATTGACCGCCGCCACAGTGATCATGGAGGAGATCAACCGTTCGGGCGGCAACGCCGGCGCGGTGCACGGCCAGATGTACAACATGGGCACGTTGCTTCGTAACGGCAGCAAGGCTCAGAAGGACAAGTACCTGCCGGGCATTGCAGCCGGCAAGCTGCGCATTCAGTCGATGGCGGTGACCGAGCCCACCACCGGCACCGACACGACCAAGATCAAGACGACCGCCGTCAAGAAGGACGGCCGATACGTCGTCAACGGGCAGAAGGTCTGGATCTCGCGCGTGCAGCACTCCGACTTAATGATCCTGCTGGCCCGCACAACGCCACTGGCCGAGGTGAAGAAGAAGTCCGAGGGCATGTCGATCTTCATCGTCGACCTGAAGCAGGCGATCGGCAACGGCCTAACAGTGCAGCCCATTCCCAACCTGGTCAACCACGAGACCAACGAACTGTTCTTCGAGAATCTGGAGATTCCTGAGGAGAACCTCATCGGCGAGGAGGGTAGGGGCTTCAAGTACATCCTTGATGGCCTCAATGCAGAGCGCACGCTGATCGCCGCCGAATGCATCGGCGACGGCTACTGGTTCATTGAGCGCGCGCGCAAGTACGCCACCGAGCGCATCGTGTTCGATCGGCCCATTGGAAAGAATCAGGGCGTGCAATTCCCCATCGCCGACGCCTTCATCGAGGTCGAAGCCGCCAACCTGATGCGCTTCGAGGCGGCCCGCCGTTTCGATGCGCACCAAGACTGCGGCGCGCAGGCCAACATGGCGAAGTTCCTCGCGGCCAAGGCGAGCTGGGAGGCCGCCAACGTCTGCATGCAGACACACGGGGGCTTCGGCTTCGCCAACGAATATGACATCGAGCGCAAGTTCCGCGAGACGCGGCTGTACCAGGTCGCTCCGATCTCCACCAACCTCATTTACGCCTACGTGGCCGAGCACATCCTCGGCCTTCCGCGGTCGTTCTAATCGATGGAGTCAGCCATGACGCGCCCCCTGGAAGGCGTGACCGTCGTCACGCTCGAACATGCGATTGCCGCACCCTTCTGCACCCGCCAACTGGCCGATCTCGGCGCGCGAGTGATCAAGGTCGAACGACCTGGAACCGGCGACTTTGCCCGGGCCTACGATGAGCGCGTGCAAGGCATGGCCTCGCACTTCGTCTGGACAAACCGCTCGAAGGAGAGTTTGACGCTCGACGTCAAGCACCCCGAAGCGCAGAAGGTTCTCGCCCATCTTCTGGAGGATGCCGATGTGCTGGTGCAGAACCTGGCGCCAGGCGCAGCCGCGCGGTTGGGCCTTTCGTTCGATGCCTTGCATGAGGAGCATCCGAAGCTGATCGTGTGTGACATCTCGGGCTATGGCGACGACGGTCCTTACCGCGACAAGAAGGCCTACGACCTGCTGATCCAAAGCGAGTCTGGCTTCCTGTCGGTAACCGGCTCGGCCGCCGAACCGGCGAAGGCGGGCTGCTCGATCGCTGACATTTCGGCCGGCATGTATGCCTACTCGAGCATCCTTGCCGCGCTGATCCAGCGCGGCAAGACTGGGAAGGGGAGCCGAATCGACGTCTCCATGCTGGAAAGCATGGTCGAGTGGATGAACTATCCGCTCTACTACGCCTTCGAAGGAGCGACACCTCCACCGCGTGCCGGTGCGGCGCACGCGACCATCTATCCCTATGGCCCGTTCCCTGCGGGCGATGGACGTACTGTCATGCTGGGCCTGCAGAACGAGCGCGAGTGGGGCGCATTCTGCCAGTCCGTATTGCAGCGCCCAGAATTGGTGACCGATGAACGGTTTTCTTCCAACTCTAAGCGGGTGGCCAACCGCGACACGCTGCGCGCCCTGGTCGTCGAAGTGTTCGCGGCGCTCACGGCCGAGCAAGTGGTGCAGCGCCTGGACAATGCCCAGATCGCCAATGCGAGCGTGAACGATATGCACGATGTCTGGGCTCATCCGCAGCTCAAGGCACGCGGCCGTTGGACGGAGGTCGCCACCCCCAGTGGACCGATCCCGGCGCTCCTGCCCCCGGGAAAGACCGACGCCTATGCGCCGCGCATGGACGCAGTGCCCGGGCTCGGAGAGAACACTGAAGCGATATTGCGTGAATTGGGTTGGTCGACGGTGACCATCGGGTCGATGCGGCAGCAAGGCGCGATCTGAGCGCGAGTCTTGACAAGAAGGAGACAAGAATCATGTCATCTCTGAGCAAATTCGTTCTGATGTCCGCCAGCGCGCTAGTGGCGAGTACTGCGATGTCGCCCGCTGCGCTGGCGCAGGGGTATCCCACCAAGCCGATCACCTTGGTAGTGCCCTTTGCGGCTGGTGGCCCCACCGATGTCGTCGCTCGTACTCTTGGTGCAGCCATGACCCGAACGCTGGGCCAGACGGTGGTCGTGGAAAACAAGACCGGCGCTGGCGGCACCATTGCCGCGGCCTATACCGCGCGCGCCACGCCCGACGGCTACACCTTCCTGATCCACCACAACGGCATGGCCACCGCGCCGGCGCTGTACCGCAAGCTCAACTACAAGCCGCTGGCTGACTTCGAATACGTGAGCCAGGTCATCGACGTCCCGATGACCCTGGTGGGCCGGAAGGACCTGCCCGCCAAGAACTTTAAAG
>NZ_JBFUIU010000717.1:0-4441 GCF_056401695.1 Variovorax sp. P4_D9 | reverse complement strand
TGGCTGCCCGGCCCGACGGTCGTCGATGGGCGCGAACGCCTGCGCGCGGTCGTCGGCGCCGCGGTCGGGCTGTTGTTCACCGGGCTGGCCTGCGAGTGGCTGGCCGGCGGCAGCGGCTGGCTGATCGCGCCGCTGGGCGCCAGCGCGGTGCTGGTGTTCGCCCTGCCGGCCAGCCCGCTGGCCCAGCCCTGGCCGGTGATCGGCGGCAATACCCTGGCGGCACTGGTCGGTGTCGCCTGCGCCCACTGGCTGCCGGCGGACACGGTCTGGGTCGGCGCGCTGGCGACCGCGCTGGCCATCGGCCTGATGTTCACGCTGCGCTGCCTGCACCCGCCGGGCGGCGCGGTGGCGCTGCTGGCCGTGCTCACGCACCGGGCGGACCTGCCCTTCGCCCTGCTGCCGGTGCTGGCCGACTCGCTGCTGCTGGTGCTCGCCGGCGTGGCCTACAACAGCCTCAGCGGCCGCCGCTATCCGCACGTGCAACTGGCGCCGCGCCAGCCCGGGGCCGATGCGCGCTTCAGTTCGGCCGACGTCGACGCCGTGCTGGCGCGCTACAACCAGGTGCTCGACATCAGCCGCGACGACCTCGAATCGCTGATCCGGCAGACCGAGATGGAATCCTGGCGCCGGCGTCTGGGCACCGTGCGCTGCGCCGACATCATGTCGCGCGACCTGGTGGTGGCCGAGTTCGGCATGCCGCTGCAGGAAGCCTGGACCCTGATGCATGAGCGCCGCATCAAGGCGCTGCCGGTGACCGACCGGACGCGCCGGGTGGTCGGCATCGTGACGCAGGCCGATTTCTTCCGGCAGATCGACCTGCAGCACCACGAAGGCATCGGAGGACGCCTGCGCGACTTCATCCGCGCGACCCGCAGCGTGATGTCGAGCAAGCCCGAGGTGGTGGGACAGATCATGACGCGACAGGTGCGGGTGGCCAGCGAGGAGCGGCCGCTGGCGGAACTGGTGCCGCTGTTCTCTGAAGGCGGACATCACCACATCCCGATCATCGACCACGAGCGCCGGCTGACCGGAATGGTCACGCAGTCGGATTTCGTGCGCGCGCTCTACCGCGCGGTCGGGCCGGAGAACTAGTTTCCTGCGGCGGCCAGTGCGCCGGATCGGCGAAACGCGCCACCAGGAAATCCAGCAGCATCCGCAGCGACGCCGGCATCTGACGCCGCGACGCATAGACACCGTAGACGCCCAGGCCCTGCGGCACGAAGTCCGGCAGCAGCGCCACCAGCCGGCCTTGCGCGATCGGCCAGTTGGCCGAATAGGCCGGCTGCATCGCGATGCCGGCGCCCTCGATCGCCGCCGCCAGCAGCACCTGCGACTCGTTGGCGCTCAGGGTTCCGCCGACCGGCACCGCGACGCGCTCGCCACCATGCGCGAACTGCCACAAGCTCTTGCCGAAGTAGGAGTACGTCAGGCAGTTGTGCGTGGCCAGGTCCTGCACGCTGCGCGGCGTCCCGTGGGCGGCGAGATAGGCCGGCGAGGCGCAGACCACCGAGGCGCAGTGGCCGAGCGGCCGGGCGATCAGGTTCGGGTCGAGTTCGTTGGTGATGCGGATCGCCAGGTCGATGCGCTCCTCGACCAGGTTCACCGGCCGGGCGTCGATGTGCAGGTCGATCGCGGCTTGGCGGTGGCGGCGCAGGTAGTCGGCCACCGCCGCCGCAAGAACCTCCTGCGCCAGCGACTGCGCGCAGGCGACGCGCAGCAGGCCGCGCGGTTCGTCCGCGCAGGCGCTGGCGGCCGTCGCCATCTCGGCCGACACCTCGAGCATGCGGCGGCAGCGCGCCAGTGTTTCCTCGCCGGCCTCGGTCAGGCTGAGCCGGCGCGTCGTCCGATGCAGGAGCCGCGCACCGGCCCACTGCTCCATCTGCGCGAGGTAGCGGGTGACCATCGCG
The DNA here is from genome assembly GCF_056401695.1 of Variovorax sp. P4_D9. NCBI lineage: Bacteria > Pseudomonadati > Pseudomonadota > Betaproteobacteria > Burkholderiales > Comamonadaceae > Variovorax > Variovorax sp. P4_D9. Next base: position 2,534 of record NZ_JBFUIU010000717.1, on the reverse strand, counting down.
CGCGACATGTCGAGCGCCTCGGCGGCGGCGCTCATGCTGCCGCGCTCGGCGATTCGCACGAAGACCTCGGCGGCGGTGATGCGGTCCATATTCGATCGATCTGAGCAACAAACCATTGCATGCTAAGCGGTTTTTCGATCGGATCATGAAACGTACGATGCAGGCGAATCGACACCGTTCGTCCAAATCAACTCTCGCAAGGAACTCACATGAGCAGAATCGCCCTTCTCGGCATCACCGGCCGCGCCGGTTCACGCATCGCCAACGAACTGCTGGCGCGCGGCCACAGCGTGACCGGCATCGCGCGCAAGATCGACGGCGTCGAGGCCCGTCCCGGCCTGACCGCCAAGGCTGCGGATGCGAAGTCGGTCGAGGCCCTGGTCCCGCTGCTGCGCGGACACGACGCCATCGTCAGTTCGACCCGCTTCGCGGGCGGCACCGATGCCGCAACCCTGATCGCCGCGGCCAAGCAAGCTGGCGTGCCCCGCTTGCTGGTGGTTGGCGGCGCCGGCAGCCTCGAGGTCGCGCCCGGCTCGGCGCTGATCGACGCACCTGGCTTTCCCGAAGCCTACAAGGCCGAGGCGGCGGCCGGCGGCGTGATGCTGGCCGCGCTGCGCCTGGAGAAAGAGCTCGACTGGACCTTCCTGTCGCCCTCCGCGATCTTCGAACCGGGCCAGCGCACGGGAAAATTCCGCATCGGCGGCGACAGCCTGCTGAGCGACGCCGACGGCAAGAGCTGGATCTCGATGGAGGACTACGCGATTGCTATGGTCGATGAAATTGATTCGCCGAGGCACTCCCGCCAGCGCTTCACCGCAGGGTATTGAGCCAGCGCGCTCACGCTTCCAGCGTCTTCTTCATCGCCTGCATGCCGGCCGCGATCATGCCGGCGATCGGCTCCGCCATCTCGTGCGGCATCAGGTCGGCGATCCAGACCAGGCGGCTGTGCGTCGGGTCTTCGGCGATCACCTGCAGCGATGCGTTGTGGTGCGTGAGGCGGCCGCCGCTGGCCGACCACGCCAGGCGCCGCGCCACGTCGTCGCAGTCTACGATCAGTTCGCGCACCACCATGCCATTACCGAAGGTGACGATCCGCGTGTCGCCTTCGAGCCGGCAGTCGGTCACGAAGCCCGGCACCAGCCGGCGGTGGATCTCGCCGACGTCGCGAACCGCGTCCCAGATCTTCTCGGCGCTTGCCGCGACCTGGATTTCCTGTCGAATCGATGCCATGGCATTACCTCCCGACGCCCAATAACCGCTCCAGCACCTCGGGCTGCGCCTGCAGCGTGGCTGCATGGTCGGCATGCACCACGGTGCCGTGGTCCAGCACCACCGCCTCGTCGGAGATCGCCAAGATCGCCTGGGGATGCTGCTCGACGATGATAGCCGCCAAGCCCTCTTCGCGGGTGATGCGGCGGATCGCGCGCAGCAACTCCTCGACGATGATCGGCGCCAGCCCTTCAAGCGGTTCGTCGAGCAGCAGCAGCGTCGGGTTCAGCACCAGCGCACGGCCGACCGCGAGCATCTGCTGCTCGCCGCCCGACAGCTGCGTGCCGAGGTTGCCCTTGCGCTCCGCGAGCCGCGGAAACATCTCGTAGACGCGCTGCGGGTTCCACTTGCCCGGCCGCTCGACCGCCGTCAGGTTCTCGTGCACGGTCAGCGACTTGAAGATGTTGCGCTCTTGCGGCACCCAGCCGATGCCAGCCGCCGCGCGCAGGTGCGGCGAGAGCTTGTGCAGCGCCGCGCCGCCCAGCGTGATGCTGCCGCCATGCTGGCGCGTGGCACCGGCCAGCGTGTTGATCAGCGTGGTCTTGCCGGTGCCGTTGCGGCCCAGCAGCGCCAGTGTCTGGCCCTCGCCCAGGGCCAGCGCAACGTCGTGCAGCACCACGGCCTCGCCGTAGCCGGCGCTCAGGTTCTCGATGCGCAGCAACTCAGACATGCCCGGCTCCATGGCCCAGATAGACCTCCTTGACTTTCGGGTCGTTGGCGATCGTGTCCGGGTCGCCTTCGGTCAGCAGCGTGCCGTTGACCAGCACCGTCATGCGATCGGCGAAGCTGAAGACCAGGTCCATGTCGTGCTCGATCAGCAGCACCGAGACGTCGGCCGGCAACGCCGCCACGGTCTCGAGCAGTTCCTCGCGTTCGCCGGCCGGCACGCCGGCCRCGGGCTCGTCGAGCAGCAGCACGCGCGGCTCGCAGGCCAGCGCGATCGCGATCTCGAGCAGGCGGCGCTTGCCGTAGGCCAGATGCCGGGTCTGCTGTTGGGCGACATCGGTCAGGCGGAACTGTTCGAGCAACTGTCCKGCCCGTTCGGCCACCGCCTTCGACGACCCGAGCGGCAGCCACCACTGCGCACCGACACCCGCGTGCTGCGAGACCACCAGCGTCAGCGTCTCCAGCGGCGTCATCGAGTCGAACAACTGGTTGATCTGGAAGGTGCGGACCATGCCGCGCGCGACCCGCCGGTGCGGCGCCAGCCGCGTGATGTCCTCGCCCTCGAGATCGATGCGGCCCTCGGTGGGGGTGAGCACGCC
>NZ_JBFUIU010000716.1:0-4445 GCF_056401695.1 Variovorax sp. P4_D9 | reverse complement strand
GACTCGCGGGGCGCTCAGGCCCCTCGAGGAAGGCAACTCCGCCTCGCGCCGTAGCAATCGACGCCGCGCGGTCAAACGAACAGATCCCCGCGGCTCAAGTCCGACGGGCTCCTAGATCTAGACTGTCAGCCGAGGCGCTGCCGCATCGCCTCGTAGAGGCAGACACCGCTGGCCACCGAGACGTTGAGACTCTCGACCGCACCCGCCATCGGGATGCTGATCAACTCATCGCAGGTCTTGCGTGTCAGCTGCCGCATGCCTTCGCCCTCGGCGCCGAGCACCAGCGCCAATGGCCGCTTGAGATCGCACTGATAGAGCGTGCCGGGCGCATCGTTGCTGGTGCCGACGCACCAGATGTTGCGCTCCTTGAGCTCGCCCAGCGTGCGCGCCAGGTTGGTCACCATGAAGTAGGGCACGGTCTCGGCGGCGCCGCTCGCCACCTTCGCCACCGTGGCGTTGATGCCGGCCGCGTGGTCCTTCGGTGCGATCACCGCATGCGCGCCGGCGCCGTCGGCCACGCGCAGGCAGGCCCCCAGGTTGTGCGGATCGGTCACGCCGTCGAGCACCAGCAGCAGCGCCACCGTGCCCGCCGCCTCCAAGCCCTCCAGCAGTTCGTCGAGCGAATGGGTCTGGGGGATGGGCTCGACACGGGCCGCCACGCCCTGGTGGCCGTGGCTGCCGCTCAGCTTCGACAGGCGCAGGCCGTCGGCCTCGACCAGCCGCACGCCGGCCTCCTGAGCACGGGCCACGAACTGCCGCATGCGCGCGTCGCGCCGGCTGGCATCGAACAGCACCTCGATCACCGATTTGGGCGCGGTCTTGATGCGCACGCCGACGGCATGGAAGCCGAAGATCACTTTGGGAGAAGACATGCGGGGATTATCGAGCCCCCGGGAGGCCAGTCTGCCTCAGGACCGGGCAGCCCACTGGAACAAGGCGGCGACGATCAGGCCCAGCAGCACGCCGACCAGCAAGCCCCATCGGCGCGGCTTGCGGGCCATGGGCTCGGCGTGCGGGCCGCTGCGAGGCGCCAAACCGCCGAAGGCGGTGTCGTCTTCCTCGTCGCGGTCGGATGAAGGTTTCGGCATCGGGCCCCTCGCTGCGGTTCAGTTCCCTCACTCGTCGAGCGCCACGCGCCCCGCCTCGATCGTGATTTTGCGCTCGCACCGGTCCGCGATGCCACGGTCGTGAGTGACCAGCACGAGGGTCGTGCCCAGTTCGCGGTTGAGGTCGAACATCAGCCGCATGACCTGCTCCCCGGTGGCGAAATCGAGGCTGCCGGTGGGTTCGTCGGCCAGCAGCAGGGCCGGCTGGACGACAAAGGCCCGGGCCAAGGCCACCCGCTGCTGCTCGCCACCCGACAGCACCTTCGGATAGTGTCCCAGCCGCTGGCCGAGGCCGACCCGGCCGAGCATCTCGGTGGCCGCCTTGCGCGCATCCTTGCGATCGGCCAGTTCGAGTGGCAGCATCACGTTCTCGAGCGCGCTCAGGTTGCCGAGCAGTTGGAAACTCTGGAACACGAAGCCGACCTTTTGGGCCCGCAGGGCGGCACGCTCGTCCTCGTCGATCGCGAACAGGTCCTCGCCGCCCAGCATCACGGTGCCGCGGGTCGGCGTGTCGAGCCCGGCGACGATCGACAGCAGCGTGCTCTTGCCCGAGCCCGACGCGCCGACGATCGCCGCCGTCTCCTTCGCGCCCAGGGTGAAATCGATGTCCTGCAGAATGTCCAGCGTTCCGGTGGAATCGGTGACGGACTTGAAGACATGCTGGACGGCAACGATGGCGTCGGCTCGGCCATCGGTTCGGAGTGAGGACATTGAAAGGTTTCGCKAGGTGAATCGACGTCACTTTATCTTGAGCGGCGCCCTGGCCGCGAATGCAGGGTCATGGCCGGCCGCCGGCGCCCGGGCCGCGCCCGGCAAGGCGCCGGTGATCCTGGTGCTCGGCGACTCGCTGTCGGCCGAGTACGGGCTCAAGCGCGGCGAAGGCTGGGTGCCCCTGCTCGACAAGCGGCTGACCGAACAGAAGGTCGCGGCCACGGTGGTCAATGCCAGCATCAGCGGCGACACCACCTCGGGCGGCCTGGCCCGCCTGCCCAACCTGCTGACGCAGCACCAGCCGACACACGTGGTGCTCGAGCTGGGCGGCAACGACGCGCTGCGCGGCCTGCCGTTGGCCAGCACCGAGGACAACCTGCTGCAGATGACCAAGGCGGCCCAGGCGGCTGGCGCCCAGGTGCTGCTGGTCGGGATCCAGGTGCCGCCGAACTACGGCAGCGACTACACGCGCCGCTTCGAGGCCATCTTCGCCAAGGTGGCGGCGGTGACCAAGACACCCGCGGTGCCTTTCCTGCTGAAGGGCATCGCCGACGGGCCCGATGCCGCGGTGCTGTTCCAGGCCGACCGCATCCATCCGACCGCGGCCGCGCAGCCGCGCATGCTCGACAACGTCTGGCCGACACTGCGAAAGATGCTTCCGAAGTGAAGCCCGCGCCGGCCGGCGGCCGGCGGCCGATCAGCATCAGACAAGCAAAAAGCCGCCGCGGCGCTGGGCCGCGGCGGCTTCCGTGGTTTTTGGTCTCCGGAACGGCTCAGCCGTTCTTGGTCGGCAATTCGGGCACCGTCGGCGGATCGCGTTCCAGCGATGCGACGTCGGTTTCCGGATCGCCCGGCGCCAGGCCGTCACTGCTGGGGCTGAGCTTGCGGTTGGCCTTTTCCCTCAGCTTGTCTTCCTTCTTCTTCTTCTTCGCCAGTTCCTTCTGGCGCTTCTCGTAGCCGTAATTTGGTGTTGCCACTGCTTCTCCTTCGGGCGAGACAGTCACGGTGACTGCACATGGGCAGACTGTACGCGATAACGGAGCGCGTTCAGAGTGCCGCGAGGGCCTGTTCGAGGTCGGCACGCAGGTCGTCGACGTCCTCCAGGCCGATCGAGAAGCGCACCAGCGTGCCCTTGTGCCGCCACCGGCCGACGCTGGCATCGCGCATCAGGCCGATGTCGTAGGGCACCACCAGGCTGATCGGCCCGCCCCATGAATAACCGAGCCGGAACAGCGCCAGGCTGTCGCAGAAGCGATCGATCTGCTCGGTGCCATAGCGGGCGTCGAAGACCACCGAGAAAAGGCCTGCCGCGAGGTCGCGGGTGCCGCAAAGCCGCAGCCAGTGCGCATGACCGGGCGAGCCCTCGAGTGCCGGATGCAGGACCTGCGCGATCTCGCTCCGGCCTTCGAGCCAGCGCGCCAGCTCGCGCGCGCTCTGGTCGTGGGCCCGGTAGCGCAGCACCATGCTCGGCAGCGATCGCAGCAGGGTCTCGACGTCGCCGACGCCGATGCCGAAGCCCATGCGCATGTGGGTCAGCTTGAGGGCGCGGTGCAGCCGCTCGTCGCGCGTGACCACGCTTCCCATCAGCACGTCGCCGCCTCCGCTGGGGTACTTGGTGAGGGCATGGACCGAGATATCGACGCCCTGCCCAGTGCCGTTGAAGTCGAAGGGCGCGAAGGCCAGGCCGGCGCCCCAGGTGTTGTCGAGCGCGACCAGCACCCCACGGTTGCGGCAGGCGCCGACCAGCGCCGGCAGGTCGGGGAACTCCATCGTGACCGACCCGGCGGCCTCGACCCATACCAGCTTGGTGCGATCCGACAGCTTGGCCGCGAGATCGGCCGGATTCATGGCGTCGTAGAGCCGGTGGCTGATACCGAAGTTGGCCAGCTCGCCGGTCGCCAGGGCCTTGTTCGGGCCATAGGCGTTGTCCGGGATCAGTACCTCGTCGCCGGTCTTCAGCAGCGCGAAGGACACCAGCGAGATCGCCGCCAGTCCGCTCGGGACCAGCAGGCATTCGGTGCCGCCTTCCAGCATGGCGAGCCGCTCCTCGAGCGTGAAGGTGGTCGGCGTGCCGTGCAGCCCGTAGGTGTAGCCGGCCTTGGTCTTCCAGTCGCGCGCGCGCATCGCGGCAACGTCGGCGAAGAATACGGTTGAGGCCTTGAAGACGCCGGGCTGGGGCGCCGCGAAATGGGCCGGTGGGGTGTAGGGATGGTGGATCAGGTCGGTGATGGGCTTGCGCATCCCTCCAATGCTAGTCGACCGCGCGGACGGGCGCCGGATGGTGCTGGCGTCCCGGCGGCGACCGGATCAGAATCGGGCGCCCGCCTGTCCAAGGAGCACGCCACGATGACTGTTCACGAACTGTTCCCCTATCTCTGCGTCAAGGACACGGCCGCCGCCATCGCCTTCTACAGCGAGGTCTTCGGCGCCACCGAGAAATTCCGGCTGGCCGAACCCAGCGGCCGCATCGGCCATGCCGAACTCGACTTCGGCGGCACCACGGTGATGCTGTGCGACGAGTTCCCGGAGTACGGCATCCGCAGCGCCACGACGATCGGCGCGACGCCGGTCACGCTGCACCTGCACGTCGACAACGCGGACGCACTGGTCGAGCGCGCGCTGAAGGCC
>NZ_JBFUIU010000715.1:0-4456 GCF_056401695.1 Variovorax sp. P4_D9 | reverse complement strand
ACACGGTGGTGCGTCGCGCCGTGTGCCTGTGCCATCGCCCGGAAATCCAGACGCTGACGAACCGGATCAACGCGGATCTCTCGCGTCGGGGCTTCGTGGTCGGCATGACTGCTTCGATCGCCTCGCTCGGGCTTCCGTTTCGCGCGCTGGCCCAGTCTTCCGGGCCCGCTCCGGCCAGGGCCACGTTGTTCACCAACGTCCGGCTCTTCGACGGCAAGTCCGCTTCGCTGCGAGACGGCATGTACCTGCTCGTCGAGGGCAACCGGATCAAGGGCATCGGCGCCGGAACCCCGGCCACGCCGGACGGCGCCCAGCTGATCGATTGCAAGGGCCGCGTGATCATGCCCGGGCTCATCGACGCGCACTGGCACTCGCTGTTCGCCGCCCTGCCACTGCCGGTCCTGATGCAAGGAAACATGGGCTACATCCACCTGGCAGCGAGCGGGGAGGCCGAGCGCACGCTGAAGCGCGGGTTCACCACCGTGCGTGACCTGGGCGGGCCGGCGTTCGCCTTCAAGCAGGCGATCGACGAGGGACTCATCCCGGGGCCGCGCATCTACCCCTCCGGCGCGATGATCACCGGAAGCGGCGGCCACGGCGACTTGCGCCCACTGTCCGACGTTCCCCGCAATCCGGGCATGCCGAGTTTCGTCGAGCAAACCGGCGCTGCCGCCATCGTCGACAGCCCGGACGAGATCCGGCTTCGCGTGCGCGAGCAGCTGACGCAGGGCGCATCGCAGATCAAGCTCGTGGGCGGCGGCGGCGTGTCCTCGCCGCGCAGCCCGCTGGACCTCACGACGCTCAGCGAGGCCGAGCTGCGCGCCGGAATCGACGTCGCGAAGGACTGGAACACCTACGTTGCCGTTCATGCCTATGCGCCGAACACCGTGCAGCGGGCCATCATGGCGGGCGCACAGTGCATCGAGCACGCCCATCTAATGGACGAGGCCACCGCCAGGATGATGGCCGACAAGGGCGTCTGGTTGAGCATCCAGCCTTTTCTCTCCGAGGAGGATACGGGCACCCTGACCGGCCCCAACCGCGTCGCGGCGCTGCAGGTCTTCGCGGGTACCGACAGCGCCTACAAGCTGGCCCGCAAGCACAAGATCAAGACCGCGTTCGGCTCCGACATGTTGTTCTCGCGCGCGTTGGCGACGCGCCAGGGCACGATGCTGACGCACCTGAATCGCTGGTACTCCAACAGCGAGATTCTCATGATGGCGACCGCGTCGAACGCCCAGTTGCTCGAACTCTCAGGTCCGCGCAATCCCTATCCGGGAAAGCTCGGCGTGCTCCAGGAAGGCGCGTACGCCGACCTGCTGCTCGTCGACGGCAATCCCCTCGACAACATCGCGCTGCTTGCGAATCCAGAGACCAGCCTTCTCGTCATCATGAAGGACGGGAAGATCCACAAGAACACGTTGAAGTCGTGATGGCCGGGTCGAGGCCGTTGGCGCCGACGCGTCAGGCCGCTGCGCTGACCAGCGGGCGCCCGGCAAAGAAGGCCGCCAAATTGTCCTCCACCCGCTCTCCCATCGCCGCGCGCGTCTCGTGCGTGTTGCTCGCCAGGTGCGGCAACAGTACGACGTTGTCAAGCGCGAACAAGGCCTCGGGCACCCGGGGTTCGTCCTCGAACACGTCGAGGCCCGCACCCGCGATGCGGCCGCTGGCGAGCGCATCGACCAGTGCCTTCTCGTCGACCACCGTGCCGCGCGAGATGTTGACCAGGTAGCCCTGCGGGCCGAGCGCATCGAGGATCTCGCGCGACACCAGGCCGCGCGTCTCGGCGCCGCCGGCGCTCGCGATCACCAGGAAGTCGGCCCACTCGGCGAGCTCCTTCAACGAGGCGGCATACCCGTAGTCGACATCGGTCAGCGGCTTGCGGTTGTGATAGCGCACCGCCATGTCGAAGCCCGAGGCGCGGCGCGCAAGGACGCGGCCGATGCGCCCCATGCCCAGGATGCCCAGGCGCTTGCCCGACACCTTGGTGGCCAGCGGGAACTGGCCCTTGAGCCAGGCGCCGCTCCGCACGAAGCGGTCCGATGCAGTGAAGCGCCGCGCCACGTCCATCACCAGCGCGAAGGCGGTGTCGGCCACGCAGTCGTTGAGCACGTCCGGCGTGTAGCCGACCGCGATGCCGCGGGCCCGCGCCGCATCGAGGTCGATGGCATCGAGGCCGACGCCGAAGCTGGAGATCACCTTCAGCTTCGGCAGCGCGGCGATCAATGCCGCGTCGGCACCGAAGCGCGCCGAGGTGGCGAGGCCGACGAAGTCGCCGCCATGCGCGGCCAGGAAGGCCTGGGCGTCAGCCTCTTTGTGCAGCGGATGGACATCGTAGGTTTCGGCCAGGCGCGCCTCGAGCGCGGGCAGCAGCGGGCCGTTCTGGAGAATGCGGGGAGCAGTCATTGAAGTCTTCATTCGGGCTGGATGCCCGCATCCTTGGCGACCTTCGACCACTTCACCATCTCGGTGCCGATGAAGTCGCCGAACTGCTGAGGCGTGCCGCCGCCGGGCTCGATGCCGTTGTCCTGCAGCGTCTTGCGCACGTCGGGCATCGCCAGGATCTTGTTGACCTCGGCATTGAGCTTGGCGACCGTCGCCTTGGGCGTGCCGGCCGGCGCGAGCAGGCCGCCCCAGGTGCTGGTCTCGTAGCCGGGCACGCCGGCCTCCTGCATGGTGGGCACGTCGGGCAGCACCGACGAGCGCTTCGCGGTGGTCACCGCCAGCGGGCGCAGGCGCCCGGCCTTTATCTGCACGTTGGCGGCCGCCACGGTGTCGAACATCAGCGAGGTGCGCCCGCTGATCAGGTCGGGATGCGCCAGGGTGCTGCCCTTGTACGGGATGTGCGTCATCTGGATGCCGGCCATCGACTTGAAGAGTTCGCCCGAGAAGTGCGGCGCGCCGCCGTTGCCGCTCGACGCAAAGGTCAGCTTGCCCGGGTTGGCCTTGCCGTAGGCGATCAGTTCCTTGACCGACTTCACGGGAAGCTCAGGCGAGACGATCAGCACCAGCGGCACCACGTGCGTGAGCGCCACCGGCTCGAAACTCTTCACGGTGTCGAAGGGCAGCTTGCTCACCATGCTCGGGTTGATGGCGTGGCTGCTCGCGACCAGCGCCAGCATGTGGCCGTCGGGCGGGCTCTTGGCCATCAGGTCGGTGCCGWTGATGCCGGTCGCGCCGGCCCGGTTGTCGATGACCACCGGCTGGCCCCAGGCCTCGGTCAGCTTCTGCCCGATCAGGCGCGCCGCCAGGTCGATGGCGCCGCCGGGCGAGGCAGGCACGACGATGGTGATCGACTTGGTCGGGAAGTTCTGCGCCAGCGCCGGCACGGCCGGCAGTGCGYCGGCGAGCCCGAGCAGGGCCGCGGTGGCGGCGAAGGATCTGCGGTGCATTGGGGGGTCTCCGTGTGCTTGGTGCGACTCAGCGCCCGGCGGCATCCTGCGCTTTGCGCCAGGCCTCGTAGGCGGCGCGCGTCTCGGCGTTTGGCGGGTAGGTGCCGGCCAGCTTGGCGCCGCCTTCGACGCGCTGCAGGATGAATTCCTCCATCTTTTCCTGCTCGACGGCGTCGCGCGAGACTTCTTCTGCGAGGTGGTGTGGAATCACGACCACGCCTTCGTCGTCGCCGACCATCACGTCGCCCGGGTACACCGGCACGCCGCCGCAGCCGATCGGCACGTTGAGGTCGATCGCGTGGTGGTGGATCAGGTTCAGCGGCGCGCTGCCGCCGGCGCAGTACACCGGGAAGTCCATCTGCGAGATCGGGCCGCTGTCGCGCACCGGGCCGTCGGAGACCAGGCCCGCGGCGCCGCGCACCTTGAGCCGCGTCGTGAGGATCTGGCCGCCCGAGGCCACGCGCGTCTCGCCGCGGCAGTCGATCACCAGCACATGGCCGGGCGGCACGCTCTCGATGCCCTTGCGCTGCGGATGGTTCGGGTCGTCGAAGGCGTTGATCTGGTCGATGTCCTCGCGCGCTGGAATGTTGCGCATGGTGAAGGCCGGGCCGACCAGGTTGCCGCCCGTGGGCTGGGTCAGGCGCTTCACGTGCTGCAGGTAGACGTTGCGGAAGCCGCGCTTAAAGAGCTGCGTGCACAGCGTGGCGACGCTCACGTGGCGCAGGCGTTCACGGGCTTCGTCTGAAAGGGGCGTGGTGGTGTCGGACATGTTCGGTAGGGGGATGAAGAGAGGGTCAGTTCGCGGTGGCGCCGGACTTGCGGACCAGTTCGCCCCAGCGCGGGATTTCCTTTTGCATCAGGGCGGCGAGCTCGGCGGGCGAACCCGCGGCCACTTCCATGCCGAGCTGGTTGGTGAGCTTGTCTTTCACCTCCGGGGTGCGCAGGATCTTGTTGATCTCGGTCGAGAGCCGCAGCGCGATCGGCGCGGGCAGGCCCTTGGGCGCATACACCGCCTGCCACGACGCCATCTCGAAGCCCGGCACGCCGGCCTCCTGCATGGTCGG
>NZ_JBFUIU010000714.1:0-4457 GCF_056401695.1 Variovorax sp. P4_D9 | reverse complement strand
GCGTGGCAGAAGCGGATTTGCCCATGGCGTGAACTCCATTTGAGCTATTTGATCGATGTATACATTTTTCGATCAATAAGATCAAATCGCGTCAGGGTGTTTCTGAAAGCCTGATCACGCAACTGCAGAGAACTGGCGCCGTTGCCACCGACGCGCGCCGGTTCGCCGCGCCGTGAGGGGCGCACACGGATAGCCCGCTTTCGGAGCGCGGTGGCGTTGTGCAAAACTGAAGGCGCAAATCGGGTTTCTGCTCGCGCTCGCTGCATTCGATACTGACCTTCTCAGGCGTTGCGGTCGATATCCGCCTGATGCAGCCCCGCTGCCCTAGCAACCGTTGATTTTCGCCGTGCCAAACTGACCGATGCCGCCGGTAGCAGCTCAGCCCAGAAGGCGAGCGACGACTTTGACTTTTGAGCGCGAAGCCTATGTCATTCATCTAACAAGGCCATGCGCTGATGGAGAACCGCTCGGCGGCGCGACGCTTCGAGCGCCCCTGATGCAGTCTCTTCGTTGGCCAGCTTGGCAAACACCTCCCGCTGGTCGAGCAATGACGGTCAACAGCGGTATACAGCGCAGCCGTTGACGGTGATCAACGGGTTCCCCACCGGGATTCGACCATCGAAAACGGCAGCTACGTCAGCGCTTGATCGATGGCCGCCAGAGCCCAGCCATTGCCTGCCGCAACAGCCGTCGCGCGAACCTCGCGCAGCCGGGCCATGGCCGCGGTGTCCTTGGCCGTCTCCGCCGCCGCGACGATGGCGCGCGCCCGTTCGACCATCAGCTCGACCCAGGGCAGGGTTTCGACATGGAACATCCGCTCCAGCGAGCCTGCATCGCGCAGCGCGCACGACCAGTCGCGGGCTGCGAGGCTGGCCTCAATGGCGTCGCGGTAGAACCAGAGGTAGTTGTGGGCGAGCCCGGTCTCCTTCAGCAAGGCTTCGCCTTCTGCCAGGTGCGCGGCCCGCTCTTCGGCGGAATCCGCCACCCGTGCCAACCGCCCCTCGAGCGCGGCGCCGATGAATCCGAGGCCGGTCTGCCGCGCGAGCGCGACTGCCTGCTCCAGATCGTTGCGGGCCCGTTCGCGATCTCCCCGCCGCAGCTTGTGCTCGGCGGAGAAGTACAACACGGTCGCCTCGTAACGCCGCGAACCGGCCAGCCTCGCGAGCACGAGCGCCTTGTCGACTGACGCGCTGGCCTCCACGAAGCGGCCAGCCTCGGTGAGCACCTGGGTCAGCGTTGCCTGTGCGAAGACTCGCACGGGCACGACGCCGAAGCGCTGCGCGTCCTCGCAGACCGAATGAGCCTCGGCAATGGCCGTGTCCAGCTGATTGGCGTACCACAGACAGTGCCCGATCATGCAACGGTTGGGTCCGGCGATGCGGATCTGCTCCTCGCATTGCGCGACGCAGCGTCTGAAGTAGTCGAGCGCACTGGCCATCAGGCCTTGGGCGTAGCGCGCGTCACCAAGGCCACTGAGCGCCCGCGCTCGGCTTTCCGGGTCGCCGCATTGCTCGGCAAACTGCAGCGCGAGCGCATGCTGCGCGTCGCACTCGGCAATTCGGCCCTGAGAAAAATAGAGGTTGCCCTGCGTGTGATGGATGCGCGAACGCTCGATGGTCAGTTCGAGCCGTTCGGCGATCGGCTGGGCCTCGCCGAGCGCTTGCATCGCAGTCGCGAATTCGCCCGTCACGCGATAGCCTGCGGCGATGCCCATCCAAGCACGGCAGCGCAGCAAGTCGTCGCCGGCCAGTTCGAGCGCACGCTGAAATGCGGCTATCGATTCGGTCGAGCGTCCGATCTCGCGCATCATCTCGCCGCACAGCAACGCGAGTTCGCAGCCGACCGCGGCGTTGCCCCGCGCCGGGTCGACCGCCAGCGTGCCGCCGCGCTCTGCCAGGCGCAGGGCGCTTTCGAAGCGCGACCGCCCGGCCTCCTGGGTCGCCGCACGCAAGTAGGCCGCCGCGGCCGCCGCGTCCTCGGCCCGGTCGAGATGCTCGGCCTGCAGCACCGGATCGTCGTCGCCGAACYAACGCGCTGCGGCCTGATGCAATTCGCGGCGCCGGCTCTTGAGCGTCGACGCGTAGACAGCCTCCTGGATCAGGGCGTGCGCGAAGAGAAAATCCGCGCCATCGGGGCGCACGATGTCGGCCGCCACCAGCATGTCGCAATTCGCATTCGGCTCGCTTGCGACAGCGCGCAGGTTGAGAAGCGAAAAGCGCTTGCCGATCACCGCAGCGGCCTGCAAGGCGGTGCGGTCGGGCGCGGCGAGACGGTCCATGCGCTCCAGCACCAGACTCTGGATGGTCGGCGGCACGGCTGGCGCGAGCCCGGGTGTCTCGCCGGCGCGCGCGGTTTGCAGCAGCTGTTCGAGGAACAACGGGTTGCCCTCCGCGCGTTCGATACACATCAGTGCAAAGCGGCTCGACGCCTCGACCAGCCCGCCAGCCAGCAAATGCGCCTCCTGCGGCCGCAGGGGTGCCAGATCTATGGTCATGAAGGCACTGCCATGGATCGATGCCCGCCAGGCCTTGTCGATCGGATCGCCCTCGATGCGCGATGTGAGCAGCAGGATCATTTGCGCCCGCGCGGCCGCACGGGTGATCGCCGCCACCTGCCGCAGCAACTCCGGCGAGGCCCAATGGATGTCCTCGATCAGCACCAGTTGTGGACGCGCCGCGGCGGCTCGCTGCAACAGGGAACTCAGCGCTTCGCTCGCGCGTCGCAGCCGGGTGGCGTTGTCCATCGCCTCAAAAATCACCTCCAACTGTTTCGGCTGCGGCAGGTCAAGCCACTCGTTGACGAACAACAGGTCGTCGTCGGTCACCAGGCCTCGCGCGGCGGCAGCCTGCAGCGCCGCGCCGCGTTGGGCTTCGTTGTCGCCCGCGTTCACCGCCAACAGCGTCTTCAGCAGGGTCGAGATGGCGTCCTGCCCTTTGCCGACGCCGAAGTCCAGCACCTGGCCCGAGGGCGTGTCGAACCCCTGGTCGCGAGCGCGCGCTCGGAACTCTTCCACCAACCGGGACTTGCCGATGCCCGCCTCGCCGCGCACCAACACGGTCGCACCGACGCCTGTCTCGCGCACGGCATCGAGCGCACTGACCAGCTGCCCCAGCTCGGCTTGTCGGCCGACGAAGGGCATGCGTTCGCCACGGGCTTGGCGCAGGCCGAGCACACGCCAGAGTTCCATCGGCGCAGCGAAGCCCTTGACCACCTGGTGGCCTGCCGCCTGCACCTCGACGCCAGCGGCGACTTCCCGGTACAGCGCGTCGGAAATCAGCGTCTCGCCCGCCTGGGCCAGCGCATCGAGCCTGGCGGCGAGATTGACCGCGTCGCCGGTGACCGAGTACTTGGCCTTGCCGCCGCCGCTGATGACCGCGGCCACCACCTCGCCTTTGGCGATTCCGATGTGCAGCCGCAGCGGCACGCCGTGGCAGTCCGGAACGCCGGTGGCCGCGCTGTGCATCGCCAGCGCGGCATGCAGCGCTCGCTGCGCATCGTTGCCATGGGCCACCGGCGCGCCGAAGACCGCCATGACGGCGTCGCCGGCCCGGTCGATCACGCGGCCGCCGTGGGATTCGACCACCCCGTCCATCGCATCGAAGAAACGCCCGAGCATCTCCCGGATCTGCTCCGGGTCGCTGCTCGCGCATAGCGCGGTGTAGCCGGTGATGTCGGCGAACAGCACGGCCGCCTGACGTCGATCCGCGCTCGTCGTGTCAGTGTCAGGCGCCGCCGGGGCGTCGCGCGAGAGCTGGCGCGGCGGCTCTGCCCGGGAGGGAGCAGGCGGGACAACCCGCGTCGGCGTACCGCATTGGCTGCAGAACTTGGCCAGTGCCCCAAGCTCGTGGCCGCAGTTCGCGCACTGGGGTGGCAGCGCGGTGCCGCATTCCTCGCAGAACTTGGCCTCTTGCGCACTGGGATGGCGACACTGTGGACACTGCATTCGCCGAGTTTCATCGCTGGCGCGCGCCGTGTCGAGGGCCGAAGGGCGTAGTTGCGGCGGTTCGGATGCATACTTGCCGAACACGGGACGCTTCAAAGAGGGCTCTGGCGACTGACCGGACGGGACTTGCGGGCTGCCTTTGCAGGTGCTGCCTTCTTCGCAGGCGTGGACGCATCATCCTCGCGGAACACATTCATGAAGTGCCCGCCGGGATGGTCATACAAGCCAGCGTCGACACCTGCCTGCTGCGGCGACATCGCACCTGGACGGCAGACGACCGGATGCGGCGTTGTCCTCCCTCGGTCATCACGACTTCGCCAAGCACCGGCCCCGATCATGACGCAATCGAACCGCTTCTCCTCGAGAGTTTTCCATGCCTGATAAGAAGCCAATCACGGGTTGTAGGCCGTCAAGTTTGACTTAGCGTGCGCCGCGGCGTTGTATTGGCCTGCGGTGGCTTCCCCTATGACGTGGAGCGTCGCAAGCAGCTGTTCCCACATGCGCCGACCGGCCA
>NZ_JBFUIU010000713.1:0-4460 GCF_056401695.1 Variovorax sp. P4_D9 | reverse complement strand
ACCCTGAGCTGCCGCGCAGCTGGTGCCCCCGGACGCCCGCTGATGTTGTTCCTGCATGGCTTTCCCGAAGCCGCGTTCATCTGGGACGAACTGCTCGCCTACTTTGCAGCGCCGGAGCATKGCGGCTTTCGCTGCCTGGCGCCGAACCTGCGCGGCTTCGAGCGATCCAGCGCGCCGGCCGAGGTCTCGGCCTACCGTGCCCACCTGCTGGTCCAGGACATCGCCGAGCTGGCGACCAGCGAGAACCCGACGGGCCGCATCGACACCCTGGTGGCGCACGACTGGGGCGGCGCCTTCGGCTGGGGCTACGGCAATCGGCACGGCGACAGGCTCGGCCGGCTGGTGATCCTCAATTCGCCGCACCCGGGAACCTTCGCGCGCGAGCTGCAGAACAATCCCGCGCAGCAGGCYGCCAGCGCCTACATGAACTTCCTCGCCCGCCCCGATGCCGAAACGCTGCTGGCGGCCGACGACTATCGGCGCATGTGGCCCTTCTTCCTCGGCATGAAGGCCGGGCCCGAGGGATTCGGCTGGCTCACCGAGAAGGTCAAGGACCAGTACCGAGAGGTCTGGGATGCCGGCCTCACCGGGGCCTGCAACCTGTACCGCGTGACGCCACTAAAGCCCGCGATGCCCGGGCAGCCGGCGCCCGCGCTACCCGAAATGCCCCATGACAAGCTGACTGTCGCCGCGCCCACGCTGGTCTTGTGGGCCCTGGACGACAAGGCGCTCCTGCCCGGCTTGCTCGAAGGGCTGGAGGACTACGTGCCGAAGATCGAGATCGTCAAGGTGCCGGGTGCCACGCACTGGATGGTGCACGAACGCCCGGAATTGGTCGCCAGCGAGATCGAGGCCTTCTGGCGGCGCACTCAATAGACCGCGGGTTCGCCTTCGGGCCTGGTCTTGAAGCGCCGATGCACCCAGTAGTACTGGGAAGGCATGGTGTCGATATAGCTCTGCAGGCGCCGGTTCATGAGGGCGGTGTCGGCCACCGCGTCCTCGGTCGGAAAGCCCTGCCATGCCGGCAGCACTTCGATCTCGTAGCCCTCGCGGGTGAGCTTCGAGATTACCGGCACCACCTTGGCCCGGCCCAGYCGGGCGAAGCGCGACAGCGAGGGCACGGTGGCCGCCTGCACGCCATAGAAGGGCACGAACACGGTCTGGTCGCGGCCGAAGTCCATGTCCGGCAGCAGGTACAGCAGGCCGCCCTTGCGCAGCCCCGCGACGATGGGCTTGATGCCGTCGACCCGGTTCAGCGCGATCACGTTGCCGAAGCGCTTGCGGCCCTCGCTGACCCACTGGTCGACCATCGGGTTGCGCTGCGTCGTGTAGATGGTGGTCGAAGGCCGGTCGGTGTGCATCGTGAGCGCCGTGGCCGCCGCGTCGAGGCCATAGAAGTGCGGTGCGAACAGGATCATCGGCTCGTGGCCGTGCGCGATCTCCTCGATCACGTCGGCTGCGCCCACCACCTTGAGGCGGCGCGCCACCACCGACTCCGGCGCATGCCAGAGCCAGCTGCGGTCGAACCAGGACTGCGCCACGTAGACGAAGGTCTCGCGCGCCATGCGATGCCGCTCGGCCGGCGTCTTGTCGGGAAAGCACAGCGCGAGGTTGGTATCGACCACCCGCCGCCGCGGCACCGCAACCACATGCAGCAGCCGCCCGAGCAGCGCGCCGAAGCCGCGCACCAGTGGAAAGGGGACGTGCGCCAGCGTGCGCATGAAGCCGATGCCCAGCGTTGAAGTCAGGCGACTCATCGGGCAGCCTCCACCGCCGCCTCGGCGCGCGGCTGCTTGTAGCGGGCGTAGTCCCAGACGTACTGGCCCGGCAGGCTGCGGATCAGTTTCTCGATGCCTACGTTCATGGCGGTGGCGGCGACCTCGGGCGTGGCCTTGGGGTCGCTCATTGCGGTGCCGTCGAAGGGCACGAAGCGGATCGCGAAGCCGGCGCCGCGCGGCAGCCGCTCGCAGACGCCGAGGAAGACGCGGGCACCGGTCTGCTGCGCCAGCCGCGGCAGCAGGGTCATGGTGTAGGCCGGCCGCCCCAGGAAGGGCGCCCAGACGCCCTGCCCCAGCGGCGGCACCTGGTCCGGCAGCAGGCCGGTGTAGCCGCCGCCGCGCAGGGTGCGGATCAGGCCGCGCACGCCGGCCACCGTGGTCGGCAGCGTCTGCAGGCCAGGGCGGTCGCGCGAGCCGGCGATCAGTTCGGCCATGAATTTCTTGCGTGCCGGCCGGAACAGCGCGGTGATCGGGCCGTAGTCCTTGAAGAAGCGCTCGCCGACCGCCTGGCCGAAGGTTTCCCAGCTGCCGAGGTGCGGCGACACCAGGATCACGCCCTTGCGGGCTGCCAGCGCGGCCTCGAAGGCTTCGACGCCCTCCCAGCGCACGATGCGCGGCAGCAGGCTTTCGCTGCGCGGCCGGGCCCAGACCCAGGGTAGTTCGCCGACCATGGCGCCGGCGGCGGCGATCGCCGGGCGGTACTGCGCCCGCGTGAAGCCCGCCGCTTCGGCGTTTTCCTTGAAACGGCGACGGTAGTCGGGGGCGAGGCACCAGACCAGCCAACCCAGGCCGCCGCCGAGCGCGTGCATCACGGGCAGCGGAACACGGGCGAGCAATCTGAACAAGGCAATCATCGAAGCATGGGGATGTAACAGGACGCGCGCGCAAGGGACAGCGCGGCTCGAATAGAATGCAAATTGTCGCTGAGTTATGGAACTACTTGCAGGGCGACGTTAAACAACTCTGCTAAAGCGTTCGCCAAGGCTCCTAATCGGGTTGGCAACGCGCCAATTGACCTGCTACCGGAGTTTGAAACACATGGCGAACGATTTTCTCTTCACTTCCGAATCCGTCTCCGAAGGCCATCCCGACAAGGTGG
This sequence comes from Variovorax sp. P4_D9, assembly GCF_056401695.1. Classification (NCBI taxonomy): domain Bacteria; kingdom Pseudomonadati; phylum Pseudomonadota; class Betaproteobacteria; order Burkholderiales; family Comamonadaceae; genus Variovorax; species Variovorax sp. P4_D9. Next base: position 1,583 of record NZ_JBFUIU010000713.1, on the reverse strand, counting down.
CCGACCAGATCTCGGATGCGATCCTCGACGCGATCTTCGAACAGGACCCGCGCTCGCGCGTGGCAGCCGAGACGCTCACCAACACCGGCCTGGTGGTGCTCGCCGGCGAGATCACGACCAACGCGCACGTCGACTACATCCAGGTGGCGCGCGACACCATCAAGCGCATCGGCTACGACAACACCGACTACGGCATCGACTACAAGGGCTGCGCCGTGATGGTCTGCTACGACAAGCAGTCCAACGACATCGCGCAGGGTGTGGACCACGCGAGCGACGACCACCTGAACACCGGCGCCGGCGACCAGGGCCTGATGTTCGGCTACGCCTGCGACGAGACGCCCGAGCTGATGCCGGCGCCGATCTACTATGCGCACCGCCTGGTCGAGCGCCAGGCCCAGCTGCGCAAGGATGGCCGCCTGCCCTTCCTGCGGCCCGACGCCAAGAGCCAGGTCACGATGCGCTACGTCGACGGCAAGCCGCACAGCATCGACACCGTGGTGCTGTCGACCCAGCACCACCCCGACCAAAGCGAAACGCCGACCAAGATGAAGGCCTCGTTCATCGAGGCGGTGATCGAGGAGATTGTCAAGCCGGTGCTGCCCAAGGAGTGGCTCAAGGACACGCGCTACTTGATCAACCCGACCGGCCGCTTCGTCATCGGCGGTCCGCAGGGCGACTGCGGCCTGACCGGCCGCAAGATCATCGTCGACACCTACGGCGGCGCCTGCCCGCACGGCGGCGGCGCGTTCTCGGGCAAGGACCCGAGCAAGGTCGACCGCTCGGCCGCCTACGCCGCCCGCTACGTGGCCAAGAACATCGTCGCTGCCGGCCTGGCGCGCCAGTGCCAGATCCAGGTCGCCTACGCGATCGGCGTCGCCCGGCCGATGAACGTCACGGTCTACACCGAAGGCACGGGCGTGATCCCCGACGAGCAGATCGCGGAACTGGTGCAGGCGCATTTCGACCTGCGCCCGAAGGGCATCATCCAGATGCTCGACCTGCTGCGCCCGATCTACGGCAAGACGGCGGCCTACGGCCACTTCGGCCGGGAAGAGCCCGAGTTCACGTGGGAGAGCACCGCCAACGCGTCGGCGCTGCGCGCTGCCGCCGGACGGTAAACCTCAGGCCGGCGCCGGGCCGCCCCAAGGCTGCCTGCGGCCCCCTCGGGGGGCAGCGAGTACACGAAGTGACCGAGCGTGGGGGCTCTCAGGCCCCCGCGAGCAGGCGGCAGACCTCTTCGTCGGAGGTCTGGCCGAAGTCCTGGTACCACAGCCCGACGGCATGGAAGTGCTCGGGCGTGCGAAGGCACACCACCTCGTCAGCGACCGTGCCGACGCTTTGCAAGGCTTCGCGCGACGCCACCGGCACAGCAACCACGATCCGCCGAGGCCGGCCGGCACGCACCGCCATCGCGGCGGCATGCATCGTGGCGCCGGTCGCCAGGCCGTCGTCGATCAGCAGCAGCACGCGCCCCTCGAGCGCCAGCGGCGGGCGCTCGCCGCGATAGGCCCGCTCGCGGCGCACCAACTCGGCCCGTTCGCGCGCCACCACGGCCTCGACCTCCGCCGCGGCCACCGGCC
>NZ_JBFUIU010000712.1:0-4461 GCF_056401695.1 Variovorax sp. P4_D9 | reverse complement strand
CCATTGACAAGCCCGCAGGCCCTCGAACAAGATGCCCGGGCGCCTGTCGCGGCGTCGAGGAGGACTTGAAGATGCACGCAGGGACCCCTGCAAGTGGGCCTCGGCCGTTCCTGCGCCTGCTGGCGCGGCTGGCATTGGGCATCGCCGCGCTTGGCGCTGCGCAGGTCGCGTCGGCGGCGCCGAAGGCCAAGACGCCTTACGACCACTACCTCACCGGCAACCCGGCCGACGCGGCCTCGTCGCAGCCGCCGCGCTCGCCTTCGACATTGCTGATGGGGGGTGGGACCGACGTCGACGCGGCGTTCCGCTGGATGATCGACAAGGCCGGCGGCGGCGACTTCGTCGTTATCCGCGCGACTGGCGCCGACGGCTACAACCAATACATCTACGATATGGGCGGCGTCGATTCGGTCGAATCGCTCGTGATCCCTTCGGTCGAGGCGGCCAACGACCCCTTTGTGGTCGACCGGGTGCGCAAGGCCGAAGCCTTGTTCATCGCGGGTGGCGACCAGAGCGACTACATCGAGTTCTGGAAGGGCACCGCGCTCGACGACGCGATCCGGGATCTGGTCCGCCGCAACGTGCCGATCGGCGGCACCAGCGCCGGGCTGGCGGTCCTCGGTCAGTTCGACTTCGCCGCACTGAAGGGCTCGGTGACCTCTGCCGACGCATTGGCCAACCCCTACAACCACCGCATGACGCTCGACCGCGAATTCCTGACCGCTGCCGCGATGACTGGCGTCATCACCGACTCGCATTTGGACGAGCGCGACCGCATGGGGCGGTTGCTCGCCTTCCTGGCGCGCCTCACCAATCCTGGCGACGGCTGGATCGGCGTCGATGCGGCGCGCGGCATCGGGGTCGATCCATCGACCGCGGTGGTGATCGACAAGGGCGTCGCGACCCGGTTGGCCGATCGCGACGCGCAAGGCGTCGACCTCGGAGGATCGGTGTACTTCCTGCGGCCGTCGATCGCGCCGACGGTGTGCGAGCCGCGGCAGCCGCTGACCTTTCGCAACGTGCTGGTCGAGCGGCTGTCGGGCGCGGGGTCGTTCCACGTCAAGAACTGGACCGGCGTCGGCGGCGCGACGACGCGCTACGACCTGTCGGCCGAAGCCGGCGTGCTGATCTCTTCGCAGCCGGGGGGCGGGATCTACTGATGGGCCAGTCCCCTCGCAGCCGCCTCGGGCCGACCAACGTTGCAAGTGATCTGGTCTTGTGCAGATGATGCGCGCAGTCGACGATGAAAACGCTTCAGCCGGATCGATGCCGCAAGTTCTCCGGGGCATCTGAATGATCGGCCCTACAGCGTGAATTCAACGAGCGGCAGCGAAAGACCGCAGCCGCTGCGSAACTKCCCTACGAYGGGCGCTGGCGAAAGGCAGGGCAGGGGCCCGCAGGACCTCGTCARGCGATCGGGTGGCTCGCAGTGAAAACCGCCAGTTGATCGTCRAAGGCACGTTTGTAGGCCGGCCGCGCTTCGGCGCGGGCGACATAGCCAGAGAGATTTGGATACTCATCGAGTACTCCCGATCCGCTCAACCTGCGCAGCACTGTCACCATCAGTAGGTCGCCGGCGCTGAATGCCGCGTCTAGCCAGACTGCGTCGCCAAGTCGACTGGAAAGTGCGCTCAGCCGCACACCAACGCGATCCTCGAGAATCAAGAGGCGCTCCGCGTACCAGATCTTGTCATGCTCGATCAACGTTGCGATTTCGCGATCAAGGATGGGAGGCTCTACAGTATTCAACGCAGCAAACATCCATGAGATCGCCGCGAGGTCGAGACCACTCCTCGGGGCTGACGAGCTTCCGGATTTCGGACGGCGTGGTGCATTGTGCGGTCGTTGACGTCGGCAGGCTTTCGCCGGTGGCGGCTACCTCAACAACCTGGAAAATCAGGGCTTGCGAGGACGCTGGGATCGTCCACGTCATCTGCAGCGACTCCAGCACTGGGCCTGGATAAACATTTTTAACGGCGCCGCTAACTTGACAACGCTCGCCATTCCGATCCAACGATGTCAATGTCCTGCCGGCTGGCAGGGAGCGGTCGCACCAAGTGGAGGAGAGGAACCATCATCGGTCGCACCTACAACCTCACGGGATACGAGTCGGCCGATCTGACGCACTTCGCGAAGGAATTCTCCGAGGAGCTCGGCGCACGATCACCTATCCGACCTTGGCACATTCCTTCGCAAACGGGGGGTCTACATTGGGAACTTGACCTTTGCTGACATCGTCGAGGAAACAACAGCATTCAGTTCGATCCTTGGGGCAATGCGCATGGCTGCGACCTCCCATCAAGGTCGGAGTGTGCCTCATCAAATAAGTTCCACTATTTCAAGCGCACTACACTAGGCGCAGATCGAGTCAAGCTGACCGAGGCCTCGCCATCGTGCGCTGCCTCGGAAGTGCAGGGTGGCGCGTCCGAATGCTGGCTGTCGATATGTGTGACCTCGAAATGTCACGCGCCGGCACTCGGAGATGCTCCCTGGTGGCCGAGGGAGCCGCGTGCGGCCCTGCTCTCTTTGGCGCTGCAACCGAATTGCGCCAGGTACCAGCGCGAGAATGCGCTCGGCGCGGAGAAGCCGAGCAGCATCGCCACCTCGGTCAACGGACGATCGCCCTCGAGAACGTGACGCGTGGCGAGCTCCTTGCGGATCTCGTTGACCATCGACGAGAAGTTCTCCCCCTTCTCCGTCAGCCGGCGCTGAAGAGTACGGCACACGACACCCAGATGCTCGGCCACCTGCTCGATTGCGCAGCGCCCGCTGGGCAGAAGCAGCAGGATGGTGCGTCGTACGTCCCCGAGCATGGCGGCCTCCTGCTGCTGGGCCGACACGTTCAGCAACTGCTGCGCGTAACGCACCATCGCCGGATCGGCCGACGGGTTACGCGCATCGAGATCGGCCTTCGCGCAGACGATGCAGTTGTAGTCGTAGTCGAACTCGACGCGACAGCCAAACAACCGCAGATGCGCACTGAGGTCGCGCGGTGCCGGATGCTCGAAGCAAACGCGTCGCGGGTGCCAACCGGCACCGAGGAACTGGCGCATCAACCGCAGCATCACGCCGAGCGCCAGTTCGATTCTCTGGCGCGTGGACTGCCGCGCGTTGCCGGCCTTCAACTCCTCGCGAATGACAACCAGTCCTGCGCTCTCCTCGATCATGAGCGACAGCGAACCATTGAGCAGCGCCTGGTAGCGCATCAGGACATCGAGCGAGTCGCGCAAGGTCGCCTGGTCGCGGATCAGCATGCCCACCGCACCAAGGTTGGACAACTGCCGTGACTCGGCCATGCACAGGCCGAAGGCTTCATTGCCCGACGCGGCTGCCGACGCCTGAAGCAGGTGCCCGACGCGCTCGACGGGGATCAAGAGGTCCGGCTCGCGCAGTATGCTCGGGCTGAGCCCCGCGTCGAAAAGCATCCGGGCAGGGTCCAGGCCCCCGGCGCGGGCGACCTCACTGTAGTTGGTAAGGCTCGCGGCGCGGACCAGTGTCGACATCGAAGCACACTCGGTGGAAAATTGGCACCAAAGGATAAGTGGCTGTCATGCAATGTCAAGCGGGAGATTGCCGGCGCAACCACACTCCGAAGCATCAACGGCCCATTCGACAAACGGAGACAAGCTTCATGAACCAAGGACTCGAAACGGCGCCCGCAGTGGTCCGCGCGRCGTCTCTGGGCAACTCGATCACCGTCGAGCCGCTCACKTGCACGATCGGCGCCGAGCTGGGCAACGTCAACCTGGGMGMGGCTGCRGAGGACGACCTGCTGATGGCGGARATCCGYGCGCTGCTCCTGAAGCATCGCGTGATCTTCTTTCGCGACCAGGACATCACGCGGKCYCAGCACGTGGCTTTYGCGCGTCGCTTCGGCGAGCTGGAGGACCATCCSGTGGTGGGCAGYCATCCCGACTTTCCRGGGCTGGTCCAGATCTACAAGACRCCGGACAGTCCGCCCGAACGYAACGAGAATTCCTGGCACACCGATGCCACYTGGCGCGAGAGGCCGCCAATGGGCTGCGTRCTRCGCTGTGTSGAGTGTCCMCCYGTGGGCGGCGACACGATGTGGGTCAACATGGTGGAGGCCTATCGGCAGCTGCCCGAAGACATCAAGGCGAAGATCGCTCCGCTGCGCGCACGCCACAGCATCGAGGCAAGCTTTGGCGCAGCCATGCCGATCGAAAAMCGCCTTGCGCTGAAGGCTCAGTATCCCGACGCCGAACACCCCGTGGTCCGCWCCCATCCCGAAACCGGCGAGAAGGTGCTGTTCGTSAATGGCAGCTTCACGACGCACTTCACCAACTTCAATACGCCCGCCAACGTGCGCTTCGGCCTGGACAAGTCRCCAGGCGCCAGCCATCTGCTCAACTACCTGGTCAGCCAGGCCCTCGTCCCCGAATACCAGGTCCGTTTCCGTTGGAAGAAGAACAGCGTTGCGTTCTGGGACAACCGTTCCAC
>NZ_JBFUIU010000711.1:0-4476 GCF_056401695.1 Variovorax sp. P4_D9 | reverse complement strand
GGCAAGGACAGCCTGGCCGCCGTGCTTCATCTGCTGGAGCTGGGAGTGCCGGCGAGCAAGATCGAACTGCACCATCACAACGTCGACGGCGATCCGCAAGCTGGTGAGGGTCTGATGGACTGGCCGGTGACCCTTGCCTATGGCCAGGCCGTCGCGGGCCACCTGGGGATGGAGTTCGTGACCTCCTGGCGCGAAGGCGGCATCGAACGCGAGATGACCCGCGCAGAGACGCGAACTGCGCCGGTGGTGTTCTACAAGGAGGGCCAGCGAATCGAAGTCGGCGGCGTAAACGGGCCGCTCGGCACGCGGCGCAAGTTCCCTCAGCAAAGCGCCTCTCTGGCAACGAGGTGGTGCAGCTCGGCCGCCAAGATCGACGTAGGTGCGTCGTACCTGCGCAATGACCCGAAGTTTCGACATCAGCGCACGCTGGTGGTGACCGGCGAGCGAGCCGAGGAGTCCAGCTCGCGTGCGCGCTATGCCACCTTCGAGACGCACCGCACGGACAGCCGCAACGGAAAGAGCGCGCGTCACATCGACCACTGGCGCGCCGTTCATGGCTGGTCCGAGAAGCGAGTCTGGGAGATCATTGAACGGCACCGCCTGCAGGTTCACCCCGCATACGAATTAGGATACGGACGCGTTTCATGCCAGTTTTGTATCTTCGGCTCGAAAGATCAGTGGGCAACGAATCGAAAGATCGCCCCGGCCGGCTTCGCCAAGATCGCCTGCTACGAGCATGACTTCGGCGTGACGATCCATCGCAAGCTCGCCGTAGGCCCGTTGGCCGATTTGGGAACGCCCTACGCCGCGGCGAACGGCCTCTGGGTCGAACGCGCGATGTCAACGACCTTCAACGCGCCGATCGTTGTCGCCGATTGGAAGCTTCCAGCCGGGGCGTTCGGCGAGAGCTGCGGCCCTACCTGAACAAGAACATGAGCACGACCACCCACTCTGACGTGCCGCGCTCGCTTCGGGCATCTGTGCGCAACCCGTTGATCGAGCTGCCGGCCGCCCGCGAGATTCAAGCGCTGCCCGAGGACACCCGCAAGCACCTTCGCGCCCTGCTGCTCGACATCCGCGCCAGTGCACAGGCCAAGGCGCAGCACTCGTGGCGGTTCTCGAAGGCCCCGATGGCTTTCTACTGGAAGGTGGTCGCGGTCTACGCTGGCCACATTGCGCGGCTACTGCGGTAGACGCCACGGCAATCCGGTGGGTTGGGAGATCGCCCAAAGGCTCTGCCGTGTTCTGCCGGTCGGTCAATCCCCCGACGCGGCGTGCACACTCAGCCCTTCATATCTTCCAGCGTCTTCCCGCCGGCGAGCGCCTCCTTGAGCCAGCGCGGCTGCGGACCACGACCAGTCCACGAATTGCCGGCGCCATCCTGAAACAGCACTGTCGATGGCCGGCGCTTTGACTTGGCCCGCTTTGCTGCCTTGGCGCCCTTGGCCTTCACTGGCGCAGCAGATTCTCCGGCCGGGACGGCGGCCGCACCTGGCGCCGCGAGGAACGACTCCAGCGAAGCTCCGCCGGCGATCGCTTCACGCAACCATCGCGGGCGCGGACCCCGGCCCGACCAGGCCTGCCCGTTGCCATTGCTGTACTTCGCGCTGGATGAGGCCTTGCCGAACGCTTTCGCCTTGACCTTGCTCTTGCCCGAGGCCTTCCCGCGGGCGGGACCGCCGGCCAGGCCGAGTTGTTCCGCTGTCAGGCCGTAGTGCGCGATCGCCACTTTGATGCGATCGATGACGCCGCCCAGTTCTTTCGTGCGAAGTGCATCGGACTCCTTTTGGAGCTTCGCGATGGATTTCTGAATCTGGGAATAGGTCTGAGTCATGAGTGAGTTTGCTCGTTTAATTTGGGGGGTCTTAGCTTAATCCCAATTGCCTTTCGCTAGCGACAGATGAACGAGTCTGCCAATACGGGCTCATTCCCGGCCCGAAATAGCCGGTTCACGGAAGGCGAAGGAACCCTGCCCAACGACGGCACCGAATTCCGCTTCCTGCCTCACCTGGAGGCGTTGCTGCGCGAGTTCCCCACCGTACTATTGCCAACATGGCCGCGTCTTATTCCAACCTCCGAACCCCCCTCGTACTAAACGTTGCCTTGCTCGATCCCTGGAGGGATGGCACCGGACCCACGTTGTCGATCACTCTTCCCACATGGCAAACTGGGGCGCCGGATGCAACGTTTGAGAATCGCGACCAGCAGTTGATCGCGCTCGAGGACATCGTCAACGAGTTTGCCCGCGGTAAAAGCGGAAAGCTCTTGGTCGCAGCGTTCTTTGACCGCGCGGCTCAGACTCTTCGCGACGCGGCTCGGCGCGATAACGAATAGTTCTCAAATCCAGCGGGCTTTTGCACCCTTTCGCGCTGTGGATATGGGCTCGTACCTCGCCTGGCCGCTTGACGGACGCGGGCTTGCGGGGAGCCTCTCGGCCCAGCGGAGCCGAGYAGACGGTAGAGCACCCAATCCATGAGCCGTCAGTGCGGGCGTCCCGTGGGCACGTCGTTCCCGCCTTCCAAGTGGTCGGCCATTTCGCGCAGTAGGCGCGGAACTTCGCGGGGAAACTCACTGTTCTCCGTGAGCGTCTCCAGAGCTTGAATCGAATAGCCGCTGCCGCTCGGCCCGCCGACGACAATCAGCACGACTGCGCTGGCCTGGGTTTCCGCTCGCACACGCGCGCAAAGTTGGTCGTACTTGCTGGCGTCCATTGCCATGGTCATGGTGGGGCTTCCTTCGTTCTCGTGTGACTCAACAGGCACTCAGCTTAACGGCTGAGCGACGTGGCCGGGCAGCGTGCCGGCAAGGGGCGCCGACCATCACGAGAACAAGGAATTTGACCTAGAGCTGGCGGTGTAGATCCGAGGACGCCGCAGCAGCTGCAATTGTGTGTCGGAGACCTTACGCGATCGCGATGCACCCGGTATCTTGGTTGCATGACAACCGGTATCAAAGTTCTTCCAACCCAACATCCAAGTCAGCTCGAGCTCCACTGCCAGCGCTGGCACCACCGCCGCGCAAGCTACCGACCCGCCGGCGAGATCTTCGACCCCAATCGTGCGAGCGTCGAGCCGATCGAAGAGCGCGAAGCGAAAGCCTTCGTCGAGTCGATGCACTATTCGGGCAGCTATCCCGCGGCGCGCTTCCGCGCCGGCGTGTTCATCAAGGAGCCGTTCCAAAAGGCCCGCCTCGCCGGTGTTGGCGTGTTCAGCGTTCCGATGAACCAGAAGGTGATCCMCGCCTACTTCCAGGACCTCGCGCCAGCGGCCGGTGTCGAGCTGGGGAGATTCGTGCTCGCGGAAGAGCTCGCCGCCAATGCTGAGTCCTGGGCCCTTGCTCGCATGAAGAAGCTGCTGCGCCAGGCCCTGCCGGCCGTGCGCGGCGTGGTCGCCTACTCGGACCCGATCGAGCGGCGTGATGAAGCGGGCGAGCTTGTGAAGCGTGGCCACGTGGGCACGATCTACAACGCCACCAACGCCGCATATCGCGGCCTGTCGAGCGCACGAACTCTCTGGCTCGCACCCAATGGTGCCAGTCTTGCAGATCGGCTGCTCTCGAAGGTGCGCAACTCCGAGATCGGCGAGCGCTACGCGATGGAGCGGCTGGCCGCCCTGGGCGCCCCACGGCGCCAGCCCCACGAGGACGGCGCCGCTTACGTGCGCCGGCTCAAAGAGAGCCGGTGGCTACGGCCGATGCGGCATCCCGGGAATCACGCATTCACCTGGACGCTGTAGGCACCACCCGCCACTTCGTCGGGAGGGCGGCCGTACCCTTAAGGGTTTTGCCCGGGCTGCTTAGGGGTGCCTTGACCGGGCTGTTGTCCAGGCTGCTGCTTGCCAGGATCTTGCTGCTGTTGCCCCGGATTGCTCGGACTGCCCTGTCCGGGCTGTTGCTTTCCTGGGTCTTGCTGCTGCTGACCGGGATTGGACGGCTGATTGCCGGTCTGGTTGGGGTTCTGGGCTTGTTGGTCTGCCATGTGACTGCCTCTTTAGTACATCGGAGCAAAGGCGCTCCGAAGCCAGCATGGACACTTGTTCACCCACCCCAGTAGTCGCACATCTAGTCATTTCGTAGGACGGATTTTTGCCCTCACACCAGCACTTGCACTTACGAAATCACGAACCGTTCTGTATCTTGGTTTTCAATGAACCTGAACGCCCAAGAACTACAAGCCGTCGAACGCGCCGAAGCTGAGTTGGTCGACGAGAGCGCAACCTTCTTTGCACCTGTCAGCAGCGACCTCCTGGATGGCCTGCTGGGAGAGTACCAGTCCATTCGCAAGAGCGTCGAGGAGCTTGGCGCTGCGCTCCATGGCGGTGGGCTTCGGACTGCGATGACCTACTTCCTGGAAGCGAGCGAGGAGCGCGGGCGACGCATCTCGATGGACTCGCTCGCCGACGTGCCCGCCGCGATCTCCGTGCTCGATGCGGGCTACTTGTCGTAGGCCCTCTCGCTCACCGACGTGCTGGACTGCAT
>NZ_JBFUIU010000710.1:0-4480 GCF_056401695.1 Variovorax sp. P4_D9 | reverse complement strand
TCAAAGACTTTGGAGTCCAACTGCTCGGCGCGGTACGGTGCGACCAGCGTAAGCACGGCCGCGAAGCGCGATCCCGAGGCGCCTTCGATCTCGACCGTTTCCGCGCCGAAGTTCAATGCAGCGGCCTGCAGGTTCTGGCTGAGCTCGTACGAATCGAGACGGATATGCCGATCGGCGTTGTTCAACACCCGGCAGTAGAACTCGGCCGTGCGCGAGCACAGTGCGCCCTGGTTCTCGTAGGTACCAAGCAGCCGTGGGTGGTAGCGCTTGAGGCTGGCCATCAACTGCGCCGACAACTTCGAGAGCTCATCGCGTGCGCGCAAGCGCAGTTCCGTCATCCCCTGGCTGGCCCGCTTGGAAAGGCGGATGCTCGCGCGGTCCGCCTTGTTCCCCGCGAGCCGGTAGACCGGTGACACGAAGAGCTGGTTGACGAAATGCTTCTCGCCATCGAACTTGCGCGCGTACTGGCGGGCGAATTCCGTGCTGAGGTCGTTGTCGTAGGAGACACTTGAAAGGTCGTAGCGAACCCGGCGTCGTTCGACATGCGACCAGAGCGCCACGTTCGGGCTGCGAGCGATGTTGTTGATCGCGGAGAACCATTGCTGGTTCAGGTTGTCGAGCTCCTTGTGGCCGATCGTCTCGAAGGACACGCCCTGCACCTCGATCGTCTGGGTCAGATCGCCCTCATATGTGATGACCGTGTGCTCGTCGATCTGCTGCGAATACGGCAGGCAGCTCGCGACACTGCGCTCGGCCTTGATGCTGGGGACCTTGCAAACCTTGGGTATGGCCGACATCACTGCACCTCGCGTCGGCTCGTGTGGGGACTGAAGCTCACGACGCCATCGCCATGCGTGTTCTTGTTCTGCGCGAACCAACGGTGGCGATAGCTGGCCACCAGGTCGCGCACCCAGAACGGGTTGTCGTTGGTCTTGAGCACGAGGACCATGTGCAGCGGCAGCAGGAGCAGGGTCCAGAAACCGAAGAGGCGCATGCACAGCAGGAGCAGCAAGCATTCGGCCCCGAAGACGGGCAGGGGCACGTAGGCCTGCAGCACCGGGGCCTGTGGCCCACGGTAGATCACCGCGCGCTCGAGCGCCGGCTCCTCGTGGCGATGGTCGATGTCGTTCATGCCGCCCTCGCTRATGCCTGCCTCAGAGGTTCGAGATGCCCGACGCTGAGCCGCCCACCATGTCCTTGACGAACTGGATGATGGCCACGACACCGAAAGCCAGCGCCGTGCCGACCAACGCCTGGAAGAAGATCTTCTTGGGATCGTCGCGGCCCAGCCAGTTGCCCGTCACCCAATTCAGGAGCGTCAGCAGGCACGCGATGGCACCGATCACACCGACGACGCCATAGATGACGTTGAAGATGTTGACACCGGCCTGCTTGAGACTCTGTGCCGTCGCCGGATGGCTTGCCAACGCCAGCACGGCGGTGCTGCCTGCCAGCCGCGCGACCGCGAGGCCTCTTCGAAACCGGAAGCTGTCGATGCGGGACAGTGCGGCGATGACTTGCTCTTTCATGGATCCTCCGGAGTGATGGACATGTGGCATGGAGCACGTGCTGTGTGCGGGAGGGACGGCCAGCTAGAAGCCGGCCTGCTTCGTCCTCTCGAAGATGTCCAGGGATTCGCCCGGGCGCTTGGCTTTGGTGGAGTCCGCCGGCGTGCCCGCGACGGCTACCGGCGTGACTGCTACCGGCAGCAGGGACGCCGCAGTCGAAGCCGTGGTGACAGGCACGCCCGTGCCAAGCTGCACCTGCGGCGGCGCGCTGCTCATGTAGGCAAAGATGCGGTTCGCGTACTCGTCGCTCACGGCGCGGTCGACGCCGCCCGAGTTGTAGCCACGAAGGGCCGCCCAGATGGCGGCGACGCCCGAGTAGCCCGACGCAGACGCGCGGTGATAGAAATTCCAGAGAATTTTCTGACCCACGGCCAGGTTCTGGCAGGCATCGAACGCCTGTTCCCACGTCATGCCGTAGAGGGCGACGTTGCTCACGTGGATCTGAGCCAGACCGACAGAAAATTTCCGGCCGGAGGCGGCCAATTCCTTGGCGGTGGCGATCGCCTCGGCAAGAGTGGCGGGTTGCTTGACTGTCCCCTGGGCCTTGTCCATGCCGATTGCCAAGGGCTGCCAGGCCGACTCGGTACGCACGAGCGCCTGCATCAGCACCGGCGACACTTGCGGGGCGCACTGCTCGAGAAGCATAGCGATGGTCAGCACTTGCTCTGCCCCCAGCTGCACTTCTTCCAACGGTAGGTGGCATGCACCGATTCCAATCTGGCCGTGGCTTGATCGAGAATAGAAGCAAACATCACTCACTCGCTTCAGATGTAGGTCGAAGGGCTGATATTTGAGTCTACGAGCGGATCGTTTCTGGCGATTGCCGTTCACTCGAATCCATTATGTGCCTCCAAGAGAGACAAATGGCATTTCACTGTTGCGCGTAACGATAAATTACATAAAAAGCGTCGATGCACGAACCACCCCTCTCCGGACAAGAAGAAGAATTGCCATCACAGGCGGCGCACGCCGTTCGGGCCCTGCTGGGGCGTCATGGCATTCCCAAGCACCGGCAGGCCGCCTTCGTCGGCGAGTTTTTCGGGATCTCCCGTGCCGCCTCTCACCGCCGCACCCACGGAACGGCGGCGTGGACCCTGGAGGAACTGCAATCAATCGCCGAGAAGTTTGGCGAGACGCTTCCGGAGATGCTGGGCGGCGGTCGCCTCAAGGGCGGCACGCGTGCGACGCTGCAGCTCGGGGACGTGCAAACGCCCTGCCGCATCTGGCTACAACCGGAAGACGAAGAATTCGGCGGCGGCGCTTTCGTGGCCATGGAGAACGCCGGGGTCTACACCGTCGTGCCGGCATCAGCGGCTGTTGGCCAAGCCACTCTGGGTGTCCAGCGCATCGAGATCGATCAATCCGTCGACAGGCCGCCCCGCATCGCCGTGTTGGACGACGACCGGGACGTGACCAAGTCCATTTGCGCCGGCCTCCGTGAAAGGGGCTACGAGGCATCGCCCTACAACACCATCGACGCATTGATGGCCGAGATCAAGYGCGAGCCGTTCGACGGGTACATCCTCGACTGGAAACTGCGCGGGGGCGCCACCGTCCTGCCCCTCATCGCGATGATCCGCGAGGAAACCAAGCACGGCGCCATCGCCTTGGTCAGCGGCAAGTTCCGCGACTCCACCCTCAACACCCATGAGGTTGCGGTGGCCTCGAGCGACTACAACTTCCCGACCTTCGAGAAGCCGGTGCAGCTCGAATTCATCGTTGCCGCTCTCGCTCGCGATGGGTTAGCACCCGCTCGAAGCGCGGGGTCTCGATCGGTTTCTCCATGACTTGGTCGAACGGCCAGGGAACGAGTGGTCGCTCAGGCGCAGCCGCGCTCATCGCGACCAGGTAGGCGTTCTGGTTTGGACCGTCGAGCCGCCGCGTCTCCATCGCGAGCTCGATCCCGCCTTTGACAGGCATGTCCAGGTCGATGAGCACCGTGTAGTAGGGGGTCGCCGCGAGATAGTTGGCAGCGGCCGCTGCCGAATCAGCCACATCGCAGCGGTAGCCCAGGCGCGTGGCCAGGCTCTGGATCGAGGCGCGGATGTAGCCGCGGTCTTCCACGAGGAGCACCGCGTCCATGACATCCGAATGCCCGTGCACCGCGTCCGGATCCTCGATGAGTGCGGGCACCGTCACCGTGACCTTCGTGCCCTGCCCTTCCTTGCTGTCGATCTCGACGCTCCCGCCCAGATGCTTGACGACGGTGCGCACGATGGTGAGTCCGATGCCGGCGCTCTCATCGGCCTTGCCGGGCGCGCCGACGCGTTCGAACGGCTCGAACGCCGTTGCGATGCGAGCCGAGGGGATGCCGGGGCCCGTGTCCGTGACGTGGAAAATCAACTTGTCCGAACCCAACGGCGCAGGTTCGAGTTCGAGGGACACGTATCCACGCTCCGTGTACTTGATCGCGTTGCTCACGAGGTTGGCCAGGATCTGGCTGATGCGCAAGACATCCGCCATCGCAAAGATCGGCTCCTTGGGCATCACCAGCCTGAACGCGAGCCCCTTGTCGCGCGCACGCTCGCCGGCCACGTCGGCGACGTCGTCCATGAGTGCACGTGCCTCGAACGACTCCGGCCGGATTTCCAATTTGCCAGCTTCGCCACGCGCGAGCGTCAGCAGGTCCCGCAGCTGCACGCCGAGCACCATCGACGAGCGCCGGATGCGTGCTATCGCCTGCTCGCGCTCCGCGGGTGGGATGGCCATGCTGAGCAAGTCGACCGAGGAGAGGATCGCCTGCAGCGGCGAGCGAAGCTCGTGGCTCACCATGCTCAGAAATTGGGTCTTGGCCCGAACGGCCTCCTCCATCTCTGCCTTGGCGGTCTTCTCGGCTTCGAGCGCCAACAGCCGCTGCTGGGCCACCGTTCGGTAGGCACGGCGCTCGCCGAGAATGGACAGGAGCCAGATGC
>NZ_JBFUIU010000709.1:0-4484 GCF_056401695.1 Variovorax sp. P4_D9 | reverse complement strand
ATGTCGCGGAAGAAGCGCTCGACCATGTTCAGCCACGACGCGCTGGTGGGCGTGAAGTGCATGACGAACCGCGGGTGCTTGGCCAGCCAGGCTTGAACCTCCGGGTGCGTGTGCGTGCCGTAGTTGTCCACGATCAGGTGCAGCTGCAGGTGCTTGGGCGTCTTGCGCTGGATCAGGCGCAGGAACTTYAGCCACTCCTCGTGCCGGTGTTGCTGCTGGCACATGGAGATCACGGTGCCGTCCAGGGTGTTCAAGGCGGCGAACAGCGTGGTCGTGCCGTGGCGCTTGTAATCGTGGGTGACGGTGCCGGCGCGGCCTTTCTTCATCGGCAATCCTGGCTGGGTGCGGTTGAGCGCCTGGATTTGACTTTTTTCGTCGCAGCTGAGCACCAGGGCGCGCTCGGGCGGGTTCAGGTACAGCCCCACGACGTCCAGCAGTTTGTCCTCAAAGCGCGGGTCGCGCGAAAGCTTGAAGCTGCTCTGGCGATGCGGCTTCAGGCCGTTGCGCTGCCAGACGCGGCGGATGGTTGTCGGCCCCACCCCGAGCTGCGCGCCGCCAGCGTGCGCGTGCTCCAGTGCGTGGCGGCGATCGGCCTGTCGTGAAGCGTCTTGTCCACGATGCTCGATTCAAGCTCGGCGGTCACGCTGGGGGTGCGCCCGGGGCGCGGCGCATCGTGCCTCAGGGCCTCCACCCCGCCGTCCAGGAAGCGCTGGCGCCTATCCGCTCGAAGTGATGCTCACCTGCGTGCGCTGGTATGCAGCCTACCCGCTGAGCCTTCGTCACATTGAGGAAATGATGCAAGCGGATCCTTGCACGTTCGCAGGCCACGTGACCCTGGCCGGACCCTGGCCGGACAGGGAGATGGCCCAGAAGCGCTGTGACCGCGCATGCAGCACGTCGAGGATGTCCTGCAGGATCGCATCGCGGGCGGCCGCGCCGATGAGTTCATGAAAGCGCCGATCGGCATTCATGAGCGCGACCGATTGGTGCTTGCTCGCCGCCTTCTCGAAGTCCATCGCCGCGGCACCGAGTTCGCGCAGTTCGGCTTTGGTGATGGCGGAGGCCGCAGGTCGCATGCACAGCATCTCGTTGGCCAGCCGGACCTCGGGACCTGCGTGTTCATCAAGCTAACGGTGGCGTGCAACGCACGCGCCGACGCCACCTCCCCTCGATTGAGGTGAAATTCCTTGCGACATTCGGGCGGATATGAGGTCTGACCGAACGTCGAATATGATCCTGAACAGAGCCTGAACAGATCCTGACCTGATGTTGAACGATAGAACTACCCCCAATGCATGCGAGAACCAAGAACAATTTCCTGACCTTCGGAGCGCCGCTGATCGAGGACGACGACATCGCGGCAGTCGAGGCGGTCATGCGTTCCGGCTGGCTTGGAACGGGCCCGCTGGTGGCCCGGTTCGAGCATGCTTTTGCCCGATATCGCGGTGCCGACCATGCCATGGCGGTGAATTCGTGCTCCGCCGCACTTCATCTTTCGCTGCTGGCGTCGGGCGTAGGGCCGGGAGACGAAGTGATCACCACTCCGCTGACCTTCTGCGCGACGGCCAACGCCATCATTCATGCTGGCGCCACACCGGTGCTGGCTGACATCGATCCCGAAACCCTGAACATCGACCCAGAGCAGGTGCGTGCCAGGCTCACCGGGCGCACCCGGGCCATCGTGCCGGTCCACTTCGCGGGGCGGCCTTGCGAAATGGACGCATTGATGTCGATCGCGCAAGTGCACGGCCTCAAGGTCATCGAGGACTGTGCGCATGCCATCGAGACCGTATACCATGGCCGCTCCGTCGGCACCATTGGCGACTTCGGCTGCTTTTCGTTCTATGTGACCAAGAACATCGTCACGGGCGAAGGGGGAATGGTCCTGACCCGTAGCGAGGACGCCGCTGCCCGGATCAAGGTGCTCGGCCTGCACGGCATGACCAAGGACGCATGGAAGCGCTTCGGTGACGACGGCTACAAGCACTACCATGTCGTCGAGGCGGGGTTCAAGTACAACATGATGGATCTGCAGGCCGCAATCGGCCTCGGGCAACTGGAGCGCGTGGAGCCCTACTGGCAGCGGCGCAAGGCCATCTGGGAGCGTTACTGCGAGGAACTGGCCGAGCTTCCATTGACGTTGCCGCCACAACCCGCGCCGAATACGCGCCACGCCCACCACCTCTTCAGCGTGCTGATCGATGAGGCGCGCTGCGGCATATCGCGCGACGCCTTCCTCGACGCGATGACCGCGCGGGGCATCGGCGTCGGGGTGCACTATCTGGCGCTGGGTGAACACCCCTACTACCAGCGAAGCCTCGGCTGGCGTCCGGAAGACATGCCTCATGCCATGCGCGTCGGCAGGCAGACCGTCTCGCTGCCGATCTCGGCCAAGCTCAGCGACAAGGACGTGAGCGACGTGATTCACGCCGTGAAGGATGTCCTCACGCATCGATCTGCGCGAGAGGCGCTTCCCGCATGCTGATTTCCATCCTCATCCCAGCCTATGCGCGGCCTGCGCAACTGGCCGAGGCGTTGGCCAGCATCGCGCTGCAGGACCGCTCCCTGATCGGCGAGATCATCATCGGAGACGACAGCCCGCCCGAGTTCTGGGCTCGCAACCAGGAGGTCATCGCTGCGAGCGGCCTGGGGTCGCTCGTTGAATACATCCCGAGCGCGCCCCCCAAGGGCACTTATCCCAACCAGTGGTTCCTGGGCGCGCGGGCGAAGTGCGACCATTTGCTGTTTCTTCACAACGACGACAAGCTCTGTCAGGGCGCGCTGCAATCGCTGGCGGCCGCTTGTGCCACGGAAAACGACTCGCGCGTGAAGCTATGGTTCGGTAGCCAGCTGATCATGGACGAAACGGGCCGCGTCGACCCGGCGAAGTCCGAGGCGAGCGATCGCTGGTACGGTAGGCAGGGACCGAGCACAACGCGGCCGGTGTGGGAGTGGTGCCTGACGGAGGCCATTCCCAACAACGCCTTCCTGGTGGAGAAAGAGGCCTATCTGGCCCACATGCGCGGCGAGCGTGACGGCAACGTCGGGGACTGGGCCTTTTCGGTCCGCCTTGCCAACAGCGGCGCGTGGGCGCGCTTCAATGCCGAGAAAGTTTCGCTTTACCGTGTGCAATCCGGATCGGTCACCAACTCGGGCCGCGGCGTGGATGTCCACCGGGCCTTCGAGGCCGCCCGGCAGTTGCGCGTTCCTCCGCAGATGGAGGTGGCCAAGCGCGATCGGTTCTACCAACACATGCTGATCGTGGCCGGCCGCTATGCGCGCGATGGAGAACGGCTGAACGCCTGGCGCTGCCTGGCTTCCCCCCATCTCAAGTGGCACCGGAGGTTCTCCGTGCGCGGCGCGTTCGTGCTGCTGATGATCCTGACGCCGCGCCCGGTGTGGAACTGGGCGCTGACCTACAAGAATTGATCCGGCGCGTGTCGTCGAGCTTCTGCTGAAGGCGCTCGGCGACGCGCGTTCCCGAGTTGATCGAAGACGGAGCCAGTGAGCTGCCCGGCGCGTTTCGACTCCTTGCGCAGCGTCTTTTAGACCACCTCAAGGATCTGGATGGACAGGTCGATGAACTTGAGGCGAAGATTCAGACATGGCATCGCAGCAATGACCTCAGCCGTAAGCTCGCCCAACTTTCAGGAATAGGGCCGATCACGGCCCGCGCGCTGGTCGCATCCAACTCGGACACGCGAGAACCTTCGCTGGTGGTCGCGAGGTCGTGCCCGGCTGGGCCTCGTCTCAAGGCAGCATTCCTCGGGTGGCAAGACCAACTTGCTGGGCACGAGCAAGTCAGTATGACTCCCGGCGGCTGTGGCTGACCACCGCGCGAGACAGCGCGGACTAGCATGGTGCCAGAGCCGCATTGGGTGGGATCGCGCGACCCCTAGCCAACGAACCTTTCAACTCGGAGGTCAGCATGGAAGACGATAGCACTTTGTACGTTGGTCTGGACGTCCACAAGGATTCGAACACGGTGGCATCCGCCGCAGGCTTGGGTGAAGTGGAACTGTTTGGCAAGATCGGAAGCACGGACGCCGGACGACCACCCCTCAACACAGACCTCCGATCCACCCTCACGAGAAACGCAATACCTTGAACTCCAACCCCATCAACCCCAGTCCCGAACTCGCCCCGCAATTGAAGCTCCTGCGGCTCTCGGGCTTCCTGGATTCGCTCGAATCGCGCAACCGTCAGGCCATCCAAGGCAAGCTGGCCTTCACCGAGTTCCTTGCCATGACGTCCTGCTGGAGCCAGCATCTCCATGAAGGAGAATGCCGATCGGTGGATTGGGGGAGGCGAAGGACTCCTGAGCTCTGGTCCACTCCATTGACCGAGGTTCGCCTATGACCGACCAATGGCAGCTAATTTTCCTAGCGGCGAGCGAATATGAATCCTTTGCGGAGGATTGGAACCAGCTGGTCATGCGCGTGCGGCGTGGCGCGGCAGTCGATCCTTCCGAATGGAGGTGGAGG
>NZ_JBFUIU010000708.1:0-4490 GCF_056401695.1 Variovorax sp. P4_D9 | reverse complement strand
CAGGACGCAGCTGGCGAGCCAGGTGGTGCGTTTCAGTGCCCGCATGCCTTCGAGGCCGAGGCCGAGCAACGCGGCGGCGGCGTAGATCCAGGGCAATTCCCCGGTCAGGCTGTCGGGCCACAGCTGCCAGCCGAGCACCCAGGCAGAAGCGACGATGATCGCCGCTGCGACGCCCGACGCGGCCCAGCGCCCGCCGTGGACCTCGCCCAGGCCCGCGCGCACCAGGCCGGCGCGCAGCAGGCCGGTGGCAGCGAACGACAGCATGAGCGGCAGAGCGAGGCTTTCGAATAGGGGGTGATGGAAGTCCATGCCGGCAAGCTCAGGCCGGCCGGGTGGAGGTCGACGGCGAGACGTCTTGCGCCACCGCCGCATCGTGCTGCGCGGCAAGCGCGCGCCGGAAGCCCTCGCGCTGCTGCAGCCGCTCCCAGTAGGCTGCCACCGCGGCTGGAAAGCGCGGCACCAGGTCGAGCTCGTTGGCCAGCATCAGGGCATAGCCGACCGAGATGTCGGCCACGGTGAAGCGGTCGGCGGCGAGGAACTCATGCTGCTGCAACACCGCGTCGATGCCGCGCAGCCGGGCGATGAACCACTTGGCGTAGTCGTCCGCTGCCTGCGGCAGCTTGCGTTCGTCGGGTTCGAAGCGGCCGTAGCGCAGCACGATGGTCTGCGGGAAGGTCAGCGTCGCCTCGCCGTGATGCAGCCAGTTGAGCCAGGCGCCGAAGCCGGGCTCGACGGGCAGCACCGCGAGCCCGTGTCGGTTGTCGGGGTCGAAGCGCTGCGCCAGGTACTGGCACATCGCGGCCGACTCAGTCATGCGCGTGGCGCCGTCGAGCAGCAGCGGTACCGTGCCGAGCGGATTGAGTTCGAGGTAGCTGCGCTGCAGCGCGCGCGGCGGAAAGGGCAGCATCCGCAGCTGGTAGGGCGCACCCAGTTCCTCGAGCGTCCAGAGCGGACGGAAGGACCTAGCATTGACGCAGTGGTAAAGCTCGATCATGCCAATATCTTCTCCCGCAATTCGCGCTTGAGTATCTTGCCGACCGGGCTGACCGGGAACTCGGTCATGATCTCGAGCCGCTCGGGCAGCTTGAACGAGGCGATCTTCTGCTGCCGCAGGTAGGCGATGAGCTCGTCGAAGTCGAGCGTGGTGCCGGGCTGCAGGATGACGCAGGCGCAGGCTCTTTCGCCGTACACCGGGTCGGGCAGGCCGACCAGCGCCACGCCCTTCACCTGCGGCAGGCCGAAGATCAGGTTCTCGATCTCGTCGCAGCTGATCTTCTCGCCGCCGCGATTGATCAGGTCCTTGCGCCGGCCTTCGGTGAACAGGTGCCGACCGCGCTTGCGCACGATGTCGCCCATGCGGTAGAAGCCGTCGGCCGTGAAGGCCTCGGCGTTCTTCTCGGGTGCGTTGTAGTAGCCGCGAATGGTGTACGGCCCGCGCGTCACCAGCTCGCCGGTCTCGTCGTCGGGCACTTCGCGGTCGTCGTCGTCCAGCACCTTGATCTCGTCGTATTCGCTGACCGGCGCGCCGGAGCTTTCGAACAGCAGGTCCTCCGGGTCGTCGAGCCGGGTCATGTTGATCAGGCCTTCGGCGGTGCCGTAGATCTCCTGGGGCGTGCAGCCGAAGCGGCTGGCCAGGCGCATCCGCAGCTCGGGCGCGAGCCGCGCGCCGCCGTTCTGGATCACCTTCAGCGAGGAGAGGTCGAAGCGCTTCGGCACCTCGCTGTCGAGCCAGCCGGCGATCAGCGGCACCACGCTGGCGATCACCGAGACGCGCTCGCGCTCGACCGTGGCGAAGATAGTTTCGGTTTCGTTGCCGGTCGCGATCACCGCCGTGCCGCCGGCCGCGAAGGTGCCGAGCAGGCCCGGCGAGGCCAGGTTGTAGTTGTGGCCCAGCGGCAGGATCGCCATGAAGACCGTGTCGCGGTCGAAACCGGCGGCGCGGGCGCAGAGCCGGGCATTGAGCACATAGTCGTTGTGGGTGCGCGGGATCAGCTTCGACACCGAGGTCGTGCCGCCCGACAGCAGCATCGTCGAGACCTCGTCGGGCGACGGCCGCACCGCAGCCAGCCGGGCCACCGATTCGCGGTCGGTCACCGAGTCGCCGGCGATCAGCGGGTCGAGCGCGCGCTGTCCCGGCGCCGGTTCGCCAGCGAYGATCAGGTGGCGCAGCGAAGAGAACTCGGCCGCCATTTCGGCCGCCATCGGCCGATAGTCGAAGCGGCCCATCACGTCGGGCAGCAGATAGGCGCTGGCGCCCGAGGCGCGGATGAAGTGGCGCACCTCGGCATGCCGGTGCGCGCGCAGCGCCATCACCGGGATCGCGCCCATCCAGTTGAGCGCGAGGTAGGCGATGACGAACTCCGGCAGGTTCGGCAACTGCACCACCACGCGCTCGCGCGGCTTCAGCCCGAGATCGAGCAGCCCCATGGCGAGGCGCCGCGAGTCGCGCACCAGTTCTTCGTAGCTGATGYGCCGGTCGCCGAAGACCAGCGCGGTCTTGTCCGGCACCGAGCGCATCGTGCGCTCGACCATCTCGGCCACCGTGAGGTCTTCCCACAGGCCGAGCCGGCGGTATTCGGCCGCCGCTTCGGCGGGCCAGGGGACGCAGCCTTCGAGCATCGTGGGTTCCTCCGTTTCAGAAGACGAGTTCGGGGTGCAGCTTCTCGTAGGCCGCCGCGAGTTCGGGGTCGCGCTTGCGCACGTCGGCATGGTCGACCCGTCCGCTGCGCGTGACGTAGTCGTAGGCGAAGGAGATCGGGTCGAGCGGCAGCTTGGGACCGAGCTTCTCGTACCACTCGGTGCTCTTGATGGCCGCCTGCTGCAGCGAGTCGGAGCCGGGCTGGCGGATCCGCACGAATTCCTCGAGCATCTTCGGCACGTCGGGCCCGCAGGTCTTGAAGGCATCGAAGAGCGCGATCGAATCCTGCATCGCGAGCCGGGTGCCGGAGCCGACCGACGGATGCCCGGTGCGCAGCGCATCGCCGATCAGCACGATGTTGTTCCAGTGCCAGCGGCGGTTCTTGACGATCGTGTAGCGGAACCAGTTGGACTTGTTCGACAGCAGCCGGTGGCCCTGCAGGTCGTCGGCGAAGACCTTCTCGCACCAGGCCAGGCTGTGCGCCTCGTCCATCCGGTCGAGGCCGGCCCGGTGGAAGGTGTCGGGGTCGACTTCGACCAGGAAGGTGCTGTGGGTGCGGCTGTAGCGATAGGTGTGGGCGATCGCGAGGCCGTCGGGGTTCTGCCGGAAGATCAGCGACAGCGGGTCGAACAGCTGCGTCGTGCCATACCAGGCGAGAAGGTTCGGCCGCTCGTCGAGCGTGGGGCCGAAGTGCTCGGCGATGCGGGTGCGGATCGCGCTGTTGGCGCCATCGGCAGCCACGACCAGGTCGGCATCGGCGAACTCCGCGACATCGTCGAGGCGGCGCTCGAATTCGATCGCGACCCCGACCTGGCGGCAGTGCGCATGCAGCGCCTTGAGCAGGTCGATGCGCGCCATGCGATGGAAGGTGTTGTGCGCCAGCTTGACCTGCACGCCGCGGTGCACCACCGCCATCTCGTCGAACACCTCCTGGTTCTCGGTCATCGAGCGGTAGAGCTCGGGTGCCAGCTCGCGCACGAAGGCCAGGGCCACGTCGGAAAACACCACGCCCCAGCCGTACGTGGCGTTCTCGGCATCGCGCTCGAACACGCGGATGTCGTGCGACGGGTCGTCGCGCTTCATGAGGTAGGCGTAGAACAGTCCCGCGGGGCCGCCGCCGATGATGCGAATCTTCATCGTCTGGTCTCTCTCTGCTTTGAATTCCCCGCCTGCATCCTAAGGCTACAGTCACGGGCACGACCGCATCATTGTGCGGATCGACGACAGGAAAAGTGCATGAATTCGAACATCGTGATCATCGGCGGCGGCCATGCCGCCGCCCAGCTGTGTGCCGGCCTGGCCGAGGCCGGGCAGGGCGCGCGAGTCCACCTGGTCAGCGAGGAGACCGCCGTTCCCTACCACCGGCCGCCCTTGTCCAAGACCTTCCTGAAGAGCCCGGACGAGCAGCTGCAGCCGCATCGGGCCGAGGCCTGGTATGCCGAATCCGGCATCACGATGCACCTGGGCGACCCGGCGTTGGCGATCGATCGCGCCGCGCGCACGGTCACGCTGCGTTCGGGGGCCGTTCTCGGCTGGGATCGGCTGGTGCTCGCGACCGGCACCCGCGCCCGTCGGCTGTCGACGCTGGCCGGGCTGACCAACGTGGCCCTGCTGCGCGCCGCCGACGAAGCGGCGCAATTGCGCGCCTTGCTCACTGCGGCTCGGCATGTGACGGTGCTCGGCGGTGGCTTCATCGGGCTCGAGGTGGCGGCCACGGCACTGGCGCTCGGCAAGCAGGTGCGGGTGCTCGAGAGCGCGCCGCGGCTGCTGAGCCGCGCGGTGTCGCCGGAGCTGTCGGCGCATGTGCTGGCGACCCACCGGGCGGCAGGCATGGAGGTGCGCGTCGGTGTGC
>NZ_JBFUIU010000707.1:0-4499 GCF_056401695.1 Variovorax sp. P4_D9 | reverse complement strand
GCGCCGTAGCGCTCGACGAAGTATTCGCCCTGGTAGGCCATCCGGTGCTGCACCGCAATGCCGCCGCCGAGCGCCGCGATGCGGTCGATCGACTGTTCCGAGATGGTCTCGCAGTGGTCGAAGAACCAGTTCAGCCCGGTCAGCGGCGTGTCGCGGTTCACCTTCTCGAAGACGTCGAGCGCACGCTCGATGGTCTCGTCGTAGGTGGCGTGCAGGCGCCACGGCCAGCGGTTCTGCACCAGCACCCGCACCACCTCCTCGAGATCGCCTTCCATCTCGGGCGGCATATCGGGACGCGGCTGGCGGAAGTCCTCGAAATCGGCGGCCGAGAACACCAGCATCTCGCCGGCGCCGTTGTGGCGGAAGTAGTCGTCGCCCTGCTTGTATTTCGAACTCGCGGTCCAGTTCAGGAAGTCCTGTTTCTCCTGCTTGGGCTTCTGCGTGAACAGGTTGTAGGCCAGCCGAATGGTCAGTTGGCCGGCGTCGGCCAGCTGTTGGATGACCTGGTAGTCCTCGGGGAAGTTCTGGAAGCCGCCGCCGGCATCGATGGCGCCCGTGACGCCGAGCCGGTTGAGCTCGCGCATGAAATGGCGCGTCGAGTTGAGCTGGTACTCGAAAGGCAGCTTCGGCCCCTTGGCCAGCGTCGCATACAGGATGCTCGCGTTCGGCTTGGCCAGCAGCAGGCCGGTCGGGTTGCCGGCGCTGTCGCGCACGATCTCGCCACCCGGCGGCGCCGGCGTCTCGCGCGTGTAGCCGACCGCGCGCAGGGCCGCGCCGTTGAGCAGGGCCCGGTCGTACAGGTGCAGCAGGAACACCGGCGTGTCGGGCGCCACTGCGTTCAGTTCTTCGATAGTCGGCAGCCGCTTCTCGGCGAACTGATGCTCGGTGAAGCCGCCCACCACGCGCACCCATTGCGGCGCCGGCGTGATCGCCACCTGGCGCCTGAGCATGCCCATCGCGTCGGCCAGGCTGCGCACGCCATCCCAGCGCAGCTCGAGGTTGAAGTTGAGGCCGCCGCGGATGATGTGCAAGTGATTGTCGATCAAGCCCGGCAGCACCGGCCGGCCCTGGAGATCGACCACGCGGGTGGCGGGGCCGGTCAGCGGCAGCACGTCCTCGTCGCGGCCGACACGGCTGAAGCGGCCGTCCATGATTGCGACCGCGCTGGCGACCGGGTTGGCGCGGTCGAGCGTGGTGATGCGCCCGTTGTGGAGGATCAGCGACGGCGACTCAGCCACGGCCCTGCTCCCCATTGGCGATGGCAGCGCCCGCAGTCGGCGGGAGCGCTTCCTTGGCGCACTCGGGCAGGCGCCCGAACATGTGCGGCTTGACCTGGTGCTTCAGCCAGGAGGTCGATGTCGGGCTGCGGTCGAGCAGGCGCTTGGCGAGCGGCGGCAGCTGCTCGCCGGCCAGGATGCCCAGCAGGCCGACCAGCGCGATGATCGGCGGCGCCGGCGAGCGCACGCTGAAGAGCGCATAGATGACGCCCACCAGCACGCCGAGCGCCAACGAAACGAGGTAGGGCTTCATGCGCGCGGCTCCGGTTCAGCCTTCGTGGGCGCCGAACATGGACTTGGCGTAGATGATGCCCAGGCCGTAGGCCCCGCCGAACTTCTTCGCGATGCCGGTGGTCATGTCGTAGGTGCCGGTGCGGGCCCAGTCGCGCTGCAATTCCAGCAGGTATTGCAGCGAAGTCATGGGCTGGGCACCGCCCTGCACCATGCGGTCCATCGCCCGGTTGTGGGCCTCGGCCGAGACGTCGCCGCAGGCATCGGCGATCACGAACACCTCGAAGCCCTGGTCGAGCGCCGACAGCGCCGGGCCGACGATGCAGACCCCGGTCCAGAGCCCGCACAGCACGATGCGCGACTTGCCGATCTCGTTGACCTTCTTGATCACGGCGGCGTCCTCCCATGTGTTCATGGAGGTGCGGTCGAGCATTGCCTGCTCGGGGAAAGCAGCCTTGATCTCGTCGAACATCGGGCCCGAGAAGCTTTTCTCGGCCACCGTCGTGAGGATGGTCGAGGCCCCGAAGCCGGCGGCCGAATGCGCCACCAGCGCCGCATTGTTGCGCAGCGCGACGGCGTCGATCGAGTGCGTCGCAAAGGCCATCTGCGACTGGAAGTCGATCATGATCAAGGTATGGTCGGTCGGCGTGAGCAGCTTGGCGCCCGGGGCGGGCTTGGCGGTGATTGGCATGGCGGGGGCCTTTCGGTGGAGGGAACAGTTCTTCTGCCGGAGGCTACGGTGCGCCGGCCCGGCTGGCTTGAACAATACGGCGGCATTTTTACCGTTTGTGCGCTGCGCTCATGTGAACGAGGCGACCCAGTCCCAAACCCGCTCGGGCGCCTCGACCATCACGTTGTGTGCCTGCGGTCCGAGGTCCCGGGCATCGGGATCGAGGGCACGGATCTGCTCCATCGTCACCAGCGCGTCATGACGGCCGCGGCCCAGATGGACAGGGCAGCGAGCCAGCGCCACCAGTTCGGACATCGGCGGCTTCCCAACGGCATTGGCGCGGGGATCCATCGCGAGACGCCATCCATCGGCGTCATGCTGGATCCCGCGCGCGACGACGGGTGTCGCCGCGTCGGCGATCCCGGCAAGGCCGGCGACCTTCAGATACCTTTGCCACGCCTCTTCTTCCGTGACGAAGCGCTTGGCCGGCTGGGATGCCAGCGACTCCATGCGGCGAAGTTCCTCGTCGGTCCACGCGACCTTGATGCCGGCCCCGAAGACCCGATGCGGCGCGACGCCGAACCAACCCGTCGCCAGGGCGAGGCCGATCACCCCGCCAAGCGAGTGCCCGAGAACCACGAGGCGGCCAGCGGGATCGATGTGCGGCAGCGCGGCCCGCCCGACGCTTGCGGCGCACTGACCGATGGCATAGGTGTCTTGTCGGCCGGATCGGCCGTGGCCGGGCAAGTCCAGGACGACCCAACGGCCCTTCCAGCGAACGCCAGCCTCGGCGCACAGGGGCGACCACACGGCCCCCGTCGCGCCCATCCCGTGCAGCATCAGGAGCAGGTCCGGGCCTTCGCCGCCTTGTTCCGTGTACATGTCCACTGCCTCCATCGAAGCTTCGATAGCGTAGACTACTCGACCACGCCGCTGATCGCTCTCGAGCGGATGTAGGCAGACCACCTGGCGCGGGAATTGATCCTCGTCAGGGTTCGAGCCGCTCTGAAGGGAAACACTGTTCGTCCACACAAGGTCACGCCACAGCGTTGACGGTGCGAACACATGGCAACCAGGTGATCGCGATTCGTCCATCCATCGTAAGAGTTCAAGATGATTTCATTGACGAAACACCACGCGATGGCCCTGACTGCGATCGACGCGAAGGCCCATCTGCTGGTGCCATTGCGTTTCCTCATCTGTTTCGCCGTGGTCGGTGCCACACAGCCAGCCATCGCTGATCAAGTGAATCGATGCAAGGATCCGAATGGTCGCATCTACATGACGGAGCGACCCTGCGGAGATCCCGCGACCGAGCGGCACAATCGGCGGCCGGCGCAAATCTCCGCCGATGAGGTCGACGCGAAGGAGATCTTCAATGCGAGATCAATCAGTCGCGACGGCCGGCCGCCAGCTTCACCTGACCTTATAGACAGCCGCGGCATTCCGCGTTTCGCTGATGAAGTTCCTCCCGGTGCAGTCTTTGACCGCTAAGCGGGGAGTTGATTGCCAATGCCGACCTTGCCGGCATCGGCTGCCGGACAACCTGGAACAGAGTGGACTCAACACCCCGGCAGAAGAGCGTGTCAGAGCCATCCCGCTCGACGAAACCTGTAGTACAAGTAGCCGCAAATGCCGACGATCAGCAACAAGGCGGCGGGATAGCCATAGGCCCACTTCAGCTCGGGCATCTGCTCGAAGTTCATGCCCCATATGCCGGCAAGCGCCGTGCACACAGCGAAGATGCTGGCCCAGGCGGCAAAGCGCTTGACCACCTCGCCGTCTTCGATGGTCACCATCGACAAGTTGACATGGATGGCTGTGCCGATTGAATCGAAGATCGCCTCGATGGTGTTGTTGATCCGGTTGAGGTGGTCGACGACGTCCCGGAAGTATTCCTGCGAGCCGATGCACAGCTGCGGCACACGGCCACCGTGCAGCTTGCCAGTTCCTTCGAGCAGCGGCGCGACAGCGTGCTTGACCGCCGTCAGTTTCTGCTTCAGTTCGTAGAGGCGCTCGATGCTTTCGCGCGCAGCGCCTTTGGTAAATATCCGTTGCTCGATAGCTTCGAGTTCCACCTCGAGTGCATCGATCACGGGAAAGTAGCGGTCGACCACCGAGTCCATGAGGGCATAGAGCACGAAGCCGGGACCCCTGCGGAGCAGTTCGGGCTCGCGCTCACACCGTTCCCGAACGTCCACGAATCCATGCTCGCTGCGATTTCGCACCGAAACGACGTAGTTTCGACCGACGAAGATATCGACCTCTCCGACGTGCAACGTCTTCTTTTCCGCTGGGTCGGACTCGAGCAGGTGAAGCAC
>NZ_JBFUIU010000706.1:0-4504 GCF_056401695.1 Variovorax sp. P4_D9 | reverse complement strand
ACTCGATTTGCTTGCGGTTGGGCTCGAGGATGCGCGGCGCTGCGTGGCTGCGCGTGCTGGCTCGCGCTTGCGTTTGCTGCACATCCGCAGCGCTGGGCGCCGGCAAGTCCTCGAACAGTCCCTGGTCCTGATTCATCGCCTCGTCTGTGGCCTGTGTTGACATGCCAGGGCTGTAGCCAGTCCCGTGCCAGTTCGCGAGGGTCGGAGAAAAACTCTCACTCTCTCAGTGACCAGTGGGCGAACACGATCATCCGGTCGTGATCGGTGCACAGAGACCTCCTTGGCGCACGCTGTTGACTTAGCGACCCTGGTTCAGCCTGTGAAGCCCTTGATCGGTCAGGAACTTGCACCCCTGCTGATCCGCTGCGACGAATCCGTTCGACCTGAGGCGAGCCGAGACTTTGATTGAATCGGTTGGACACCGCCTGATATTGGCCTCACGGAGGGCTTGGAGTATTTTCCACTGTTCGTCGTTGAGCTGAATCTTCTTGACCATGGCAGCCTCCTTCGACAATTTACAGTGTGGCGCGCTGAGCTTCAGCGCGCCTCCCTACAAATGCTCTTGTCAGGAAGCTCGCTTCGGACTATCAACCGCCCAATTGAAATTGCGATGGATGCCGAGACCGAGACCGAGACCGAGACCGAGACCGAGACCGAGACCGAGGTGAGGCGCCTCGACCGCAAAGTTTGGTTCATCCGTTTTCGGTTGGGCTGACATCGGCGACATACTTCTTCGACGTTGCCCGACAGGTCGGCGACGCCAAGAGCGGCTGCTGGAGCAAGTCAGGCATGGAATCTGGCAACGACGAGTCATGGTGCTATTGAGCCCGYGCGGRTGGKTTTCCCGGCACCGCSGCCWTTGCSGCCCTGCGTGCCTGGTACGCGGGCCTGAAGCGCGCGTGCGSCRGTCGCGCAGTATCTGGGASAGGRCAAGSCGACAGGGCAGTCCTCCTGAGSAGTTGAGCGTGATCCGCCGCCAGTTGGCSGCCTACGCGYGCTCTCGGCATCGTGAAGMGCTGGCCGCMTTGATGGAGCATCCAKCAGCCGAGCGCGAACAGCGGGCGCGCTCGGTCCTGAACGCGATCGAGACGCTACGGCATCTACCGGCGCCTGCGCCCCTGGTGACGGACGACGTCGAGCACTGGTTGCCCGCGCGTGCCGCCCGCGCCATGAATTCCCATAACATCGAAACCCTGGCTGATCTGACCGTGCGCGCATTCCACGCCGACACCGCTGGTGGACGGCCATACCCAGCCTGTGCGCCACCAGCGCCCGGCAGATCGAGGCGTTCTTCGCGGCGCACTCGGAGTTCACGGAGCGCACCCGCGGATTGTCGCGGTCAGAGCACAGCATGACGTGGTGTCCTGCGGTACGTAGAACCTTTCCCCTCGTAGTCGTTGTTCCCATGCAGCGTGCAGGTGACCCCGGGAGTCCGGAACGTCACAAGGTCGACGGCTCCCGCGGCGGCTGCGGGAGGCAGCCAGCGGCTCCGAACGCGATGCGCCCCGAACCTTGATGCCGGCGAACGGACTGGCCATGGTGTAGCGCTGCTGGATCAGCCAGCTGTACATCGCGCCAGTGGGTACCGGACGAAGCCCACGAGGCAATGCGCAACTTGTGGCGAGCTCGCGAGGACGCGGTTGGCATGCGGCTGAAGGCGCGCCAACAGTTGAAGGCGTTCCCGCTGCGCCAGGCCCGACGCTACCCCGGCCTGGCGAGACATCCTGGACCACGAGCCATGAACGCTGGATGGCAGACCAGCGCTTCGATCACGAAGCCGACCGCATCGCGCTGGCCGAATACCAGCTCGCTGTTCAGTCAGCCAAGCAGCGCGTGCAACGGCCGACGATCGCGCTGACCGAAGTAACGCAGGACTGGCGCTTCGAGCTTGTCGTTGCAGCGCTGCGCGCCCTGCGCGGCATCGACACGGTCAGCGCTATCGGGCTGGTCGCCGAGATTGGTGTCGAAAATCCACAACCTTAATAAACTTACGACGTTACACTTCGTATAAGTACTGCGTCACGATGCAAATTACGGAGCCAAGTTCGTGCGTCGGCTACGCTGCAATCCATCAAGGATAGGTGAAGTAAAAAGAAATGTTCAAACTGAAAATCGTTGCGCGATCGCTTCGGGTACTGGCCGCTGGCGTCATTGTTTGCGCCACCCTTCCTGCCGTTGCGCAGAATTTCCAAGTGGCGAACTCGACCGCCGGAAGCCAGGTGGCCGCTGCGCCGATCAATCAGATTGTCGCCAATCTGAACGCGAGCATCAGCAATGCTACAAACGTGGCCAACGTCGCCAACAGCACAGCGAACAGCGCATGGGCGGTCGGCCTCAACGCCCAGAACACTGCGAACTGGGCGGGCGGCGTCGCGGCCAATGCTCAGGCCGCGGCGGACTGGGCCGGCAACGTTGCGAATAACGCCCAGAACTCAGCGAACAATGCCGCCTGGCGCGCCGATAACGCATGGGCGCTGGGAATCGCGGACTGCGCGATGGCAATGGGTGGAGCCCAATGGGCCGGGTGGTGTGCAGCAGTGAGCCCGCGCCCCTGGTGAGCGTGACCAGCCGGTGCTCGGCCAGCGCGCGCCGCACGACGGCGATCTCGCGATCGCGACCAACGAAGCTGGAACGCTCGACCGGCAGGTTTGTGGGCGGATTCACGCTGCGCAACGGCGGGAATGCCGCGATCAGCCCGGGCGCCGACAGCTGGAACAGCGGTGCGGCTGGCTCAATCCTTTGAGGCGGTGCTCACCAAGATCAAGGAGCGTCAGGTCGCGCGCTGCGCGGCCACGGCGCATGCCACTGCGTCAGTGGAGCGGGCGAATACCGCGAAGAAGGCACGGGCTGCGCGCGCCTTGACTCAAATCTCGTTGCGTTCTTCCTTGACGTACGTTCGATGCACTCGCGAAGCACAATCACCTTGGCGTCGAACTTCTCATCCCCGTCCTTAGCTTCCTGAATATGGGCGATCAAGTCCTTGGCGCTGGCGTGCTCCACCTCATCGGCGCACCGCGCGGCCGACATCGCTACGGCGGCCGCAGTTTGAAGGCGCTGGTCAACTTCGAGATTGCCTGGCTGTCCAAAGATCCTTCTGCATCTCGCACATGGCTGCTCGCGTTAGGAAGCCGGCATTGGACGGCACAATCGCAAGCTTGTAGGTCGTATCCAACGCCACAGCGACAAGGCCCATGAACCTTTGAGCGTCACCCAAGGAGACGGCCCGCTCCGCATGAAATGGGAGCAACTTGAAGCGGGGGGTGAGCCGCAAGAACTCTTGCATCGGGTCCTCATCATGGAGCTTGGAGACTTCGAAGAGGTCCACGCCGGCGCGGGTCGACAGGTCGTAGAGCGCTTCGACAAATTTGAAGGATGGATGTCGGCGGGTGATGCCTTCGAAGTGAGCGCCGGTCACGCTGATCGGGAGTGCTTGCGTCACGACGATGGCATGTACGAGATCCGCCCATGACGCTGGGTGGTCCGGGTAGAAGTACCAGTCGGGATCGGGCGGTACAAGGCCATGCAACGCGGCCCACTGGATCGCGGTGAAGTGCAGATGATCGCTGTGAACATCAGCGAAGTAAGTGAGCTTTCCGCCGCGCTTGATGATCTCAGCTTGCAAGGCCTCCACGGAAACGGAGGAGGGCGGGCAACCGCCTTGCACTGCCATCGCGGCCGCAATGCCTGCCGCGATGCCGGACTGGATGCGCACGGCCTCGACCCTCGTGGCTCCGAATGCGACGTGTGTCGCGCTGATCGCCCCGCACGTCAGGAGGTTGTCCACGCTTTGCGGCAGCAGGCAGCGATAGGGAATCTGGAATGGTGCCCGGGCGACTCGATTTAGCATGTAGCCGTCCGGATAGCTGTAGCCGGGCGCCACCTCGTCGGCGCAGCCTTGTGACTCGATGGCCCAGTCGCCGATTGCGATGGGGTCCGCATGCGGCGGGGCGCGGAAGCCGTCGTGCGCGCGCTGACGTCGACGCCTGCCAGGCCGGATTGAGCCATCGAGGGAAAGTCGGGCGCACGGTTCGTGGAGTGAGATTTTCGTCTCCTCCGCCCAGGTCCTCCTTCGAAGGACGTAGGTGATTGAGGCACCCAGAACCCCAGCGAGCAGAAACTTCAGAACTTCAACTCCCATGCCGCCCCTGAGATCCACTTCTGTTCGTCCTCGCCTATGTCGCGTGCGATCGCGCCGGCCATTCGTGGGCTGAGCTTCCCTCGGTACATCGCCACATTCAGGGCGGTTCGGTTGAAGTGAAGCTGGCGTGAGTCAGGAACCAGACGAGGCCCGGCAGCTTCCGCGGCTGCCTTCAGCACATTGCCGTTCAACTACTGTCGTAGTTTCTCCCTGATTGCCCGCGCCGTAAACGTCGTCTTCATCCCCAGTTGGTCCGACACGTCGCCGTCGTTCATGCCGGCCAGGATCAACCGCGCTGCGTAGGCGTTGCGCACGAATTGTGGCCCATGGAACGCTGCCTGGTGCCCATGGAACGCTGCCTGGTGC
>NZ_JBFUIU010000705.1:0-6879 GCF_056401695.1 Variovorax sp. P4_D9 | reverse complement strand
GAGAAGAAGACTCTGCGACCACCGAGCTGGCTACAGCGTCCCTGATCCTATCGCGACCATGGCCGGTAAGCGGGGCCGGGACGCGCAGTTTCAGCGGGAGCGCACTAGCGCACGCGTGATACGTTTGCTCACCGCATACGGGACCGGCACTCACGTTGCCTTTTTCCGTACCCCTGCTGACGATGTGGGCGTATGGGATTGCAGCAATGAGCAGATCACACGCACCTGCTTCTGGATGATCTTTGCCACTTCAACGCGCCGCGAGGGGCCCAAACGGCTCGATATGGCAGCCACGCTGATGGCGGCGATGGGGTTCTTGGGCGGGAACGCAACGCCCACGGCTGCCGTGCCCGGCGTCGCGACGCTGTCCAGGAACGAATAGCCCCGGGCACGGCTTTCGATCAAGGCTGCGCGCAGGAAGCCGGGATCGAAGGATCCGAACTTCGCGTACTGCGGGCCGCTGGCCTCGACGATCTGATCCGCTTCGGCTTCGGGCAGCGCGCTGAGGATGGCCAGCCCACCCGCGCCCACCCCCATCGGCCGGCGGATGCCGACATCGAGCGTCAGGGCCTTGATGGGGTAGTCGCCCAGCGCGCGACTCGTGCAGATCGATTCGGAGCCGCGCCGCTCGCTGAGGTACACCGTGTCCTGCGTCTGGTCGGCGATCACCTGCAACGCTTCGTCGCACATCTCGCTCAACCGATAGCGCGGCTGAGCCAGCAATCCGAGTTCATAGAGCAGCGGACCCAGGTGGAACTTGCGCGTCAGCGGGTCGCGATACACCAGTCCTTCCAGTTCCAGGCGCTGCAGCATGCGAAAGCAGGTGGACATAGGCAGACCACTGACGCTGACGACGTCCGCGATGCGCATGCCCCGGCGTCCGCGCGATGCAATCACGCGCAGCATGCCCACGACCCGCTCAATGCTCTGGGTCCCGCTTCTCGCGTGCTGCTCCGGCTCCTGGAATGGCGCGGACGCTTCGTTCGGGTCGGTCGCGCGCTTGCTGGATCGTTTGCTTTTAGTTTCCACCATGTGGCAGTAATTCGGGTTGCACCCGAATGAGATTGAAGTTGTCGTCAATATATTCGTGGGCATGGAGATTGATCAATAGCCACATAGTGGAAGTTGAACGGAACTGCTCATGCCCCACACGATGACTGAAAAGATACTGGCGCGCGCCTCCGGCAAGGAGAGCGTCAAGCCGGGAGACGAGATCACGGCACGCCCGGACTTCGTGATCACCTACGACTTTCCCGGCTACACCGACGTGTTTTTCAAGGAGACGCGGGAGGACTTCGGCATCGAGAAAGTGTCCAGTCCGGAGCGCTTCGTCCTCTTCATCGACCACATGGTTCCGGCGACGGCGCCGAAGGAAGAGGAGCTGCACAAGATCACCCGTGCCTGGGGGAAGGAGCAGGGCGTACCCGTCTACGAGCGCGAAGGCATCGGCCACCAGGTGGCGGCCGAGCTGGGCTATGCCACGCCGGGCGCCTTCGTTGTGCACTTCGATGGCCACGTCAGCCAGTTGGGCGCCTTCGGCACCTTCGCATTCGGGGCACGCAAGGGCGTGATTGAGTCCTTCGTGACGGAGAACGTGACGATGACCGTACCCGCCACCGTGAAGGTGGAGCTGGTCGGCACACTTCAGCCCGGCGTGATGGCGCGTGATGTGTTCCACCACATGGTGCGCGTCATGGGGCCGGCTTCCTGCCGCTTCAAGGCCGTTGAACTCTGCGGCTCCGTCATCGACCAGATGAGCATCGAAGGCCGGCAGACCATCTGCGGCCAGGCGATGTTCCTCGGCGCGACCACTATGCTCATTGCGCCCGATGCGAAGACCATGGCCTATGTGAAGGGCCGCTCGAAGGTGGATCTGGAGCCGGTACATCCCGATCCCGATGCCGTCTACGAGCGTGTCGTGACCATCGACGTGTCCTCGCTCGAGCCCATCGTGGTGGTGCCACCCAGCCCGGCCAACACGCGCGACCTCAAGGACTACATCGGCGTAGAGGTTCACACGGGCTACCTAGGTTCGTGCGCCAGCGGCCGGCTGGAAGATCTGCGTGTGGCGGCCGAGGTGCTGCGCGGCCGCCGCATCCAGCCCGGCTTCCAGCTGCATGTGGTGCCGACCTCCAAGGCCATCATGGCAGCAGCGGCACGCGAAGGCCTGATCGAATGCCTGGTGGAAGCCGGCGCTTTCATCAGCTCGCCCAGCTGCGACTACTGCTTCGGCCGCATCGCCACCATGAGCGATGGCCAGCGCGCCGTCTCCACCGGCACGCTGAACACGCCGGGCCGCATGGGCAGCGTCGACTCGGAGATCTACATCTGCAATGCGGCCGTGGTGGCGGCGTCGGCGCTGGAACTAGTACAATGACACGTAAATAACGGAACATGCATACACTCCGTCTATCCCCGTTGGGGTTACGAAGGAGTTCTCATGCGCCAGACCGAATTGCATTTGACCGAGAAGGATCGGTCGGTCATCGAGGAGATTCGAAGCAAGGGAATCCATCATTCGCGCGAAGTGAACCGGGCGCATGCGCTGTCGTGTCTGGATCGCGGGATTCCCGAAGCGCAGATCATGGAGGTTCTGGGGATCGGACGCACCGCGCTGTGGCGCACCCGGTCGGCATACCTGCAAGGAGGCGTCGATCTCGCCGTGTTCGACGTTGCACGCTCGGGGCGACCTCGACAGTACGACACTGATGCCGAAGCGCGCGTGACGGCACTGGCGTGTTCGGCTCCGCCCGAGGGTCGCCAGCGCTGGACGATCGTCGAGCTCGAACGGGCCGCACGCCAGGAATCGGGCCTTGGCAACGTCAGTCGAGAAACCATCCGGCGCATGCTAAAAAAAACGATCTCAAGCCATGGCGACGGCTGATGTGGTGTATCGGTGCGCTCACCGAAGAGTACCGATGCCGCATGTACAACCTGCTCAAGTTGTACGCCAAACCGATGCGCGGCGACGAGCCTGTGATCTGCATCGACGAGAAGAGCCTGCAACTCATTGCCCATAGCCGCGAGCCGTTGCCCATGGCGCCGGGCGTACCGGCCAAGCTGGACTACGAATACGTGCGCAAGGGCACGACCAATTTGTTCGTGGCGGTAGAGCCCAAGGCGGGACAGCGCGTCGTCTCGGTCACCGATCACCGGGGCAAGACGGACTTCGTCGGCTTCGTCCAAGCACTTCTCACCCACACGTATGCGACCGCGCGCCGCGTTCACCTCGTGCTGGACAACCTGAACATCCACTTCAGGAAATGCTTCGACGACGTGTTGGGAAAGCGAGCTGCCAGCACGCTGCTGCGTCGGGTGTGCTTCCACTACACGCCCAAGCACGCAAGTTGGCTCAACATGGCGGAGATCGAAATCGGCATCCTCACGCGCCAATGCCTGAACCGCCGCCTCCCCAGCCAGCAACTTCTGCGGCGCGAAGTCGATGCTTGGCAAGCAGATCGAAACGCGCTGCACCGAACTATCGAGTGGAAATTCACTCGACAGGATGCAGATCACAAGCTCGGACGTCATTACGTTTCGAAACTTACGTGTTAATGTACTAGATACTGCGCTGCCTTTTATTTTCATCCTCGGTCGTGGCGGTTCACCAGCGTTCAGTGTGGACTCGATCCTCCTTGAGGATCTCGGCACCCCGCCGCCACCTCCACCGCCACCGCCGCCGCCGCCGTCAGCGCCTCCTGCCACGGCGATCACTCTGCCGTACGACGCAGCGGTGCCTGTCGGTGGCACGGTCGCCTGGTACTCCTTCGTCGTGGGCTCGACGGACGACTACTTTGTCTCGACGCTGACGTCGCCGAATACAGGCGCGGACACATTCATCGCAATCTATGACAGCGCGGGCTTCCTGCTGACAGACAACGATGATGCTCCCTCTGAGGCCACCTTCCTATCGCGCGCCGAGCTCTCTCTGACGCCAGGAACGTACTACGTCTCCATCTCGATGTTCCCGACCGACGATGGTGACGGCTGGCATACCGTGGGCACCAACCCGATCCCGGCCGGCATCATCCTGACGGCGGGGGGAGTGGGATCGCCGCCGCCGCCGCCACCGCCAACGGTGCTGTCCGTAACGCTCCCGCGCCTGACCAGCAACCTGCTGGACAACACCGTCACGATGACGTCCTCCGGCGTGGCCAGCTCGACCCTCGAAGCGCAGACCCTCCTTGTCGTCACGATGACGTCATCCGGCATCCTCGCCTCGACCCTCGTGTCGGGTGTCGTCGTGCCGGCAGAGATGTTGTCGCAGGCGACGATGGGCAGCACGTGGGCCACGAGTCAGGACTCGAAGCCGTCATGGCATCGCTCGGCACCAGCGGCGACATGCTCGGCGTGCCCGACTCGGACAGCGAGACGTGGGTCATGAACCTGGGCACGCAGGGCACGACCAACTACACCAACTACGGCTTCAACTCGTTCGCCTTGATCGGACAGCGCTACTACGGCGCCGGGCCGGATGGGATCTTCGTGTTGGATGGCGACACCGATGCCGGAGAGCCGATCCGCGCGAACTGGAGCGTGGGCGAGCTCGACTTCGGCACCGCGCTGCAGAAGACCATCAGCCACGCCTATGTCGGCATGTCCGCCAAGGGCAATCTCTTCATGAAGGTGCTGGTGGGGGAGGGCGACGAAGCCCGCGCATACGTCTACAAGACGCGCAGCTTCAGCCAGAGCCTGAAACAGCAGCGCATCGTCTGCGGCCAGGGCCTGAAGGCGAACTACGCCACGATCGAGTTCTACAACGAGGAAGGCGCGGACTTCGAGATCGACACCGTCGAATTCCACGTCGCTGACCTGAAACGGAGAATCTAATGGCAACCCCAATCATCCCTGCGGGCGGCATCGTCACCATCCCCGATCCGACCACCGGCGGCGCGGGTGCAGCAGTCACGACGACCCAGGTGTTCAACGCCATGTGGCAGAACGCGCAGGCGAAGTCCACGTCAGGCCTCGACTTCACCAACCGCGCGCTGCTCCTGGCCAGCCAGTCCGCACCGCATATGGTGGGCGCCACCCTGGACACGAGCTTCCTGCCGCCTCTGGTTCCGATCCTGCCCGACGAGAGCCGTCTGGACGGCGAGGCGATGTACAACGCACAGCGCGACCAGCTCCAAGTGGTGATTGAAAACGGCCTGGCGAAGTTCATCCACGACTTCTTCCCGCCGCAGGAGTTCTACGATCGCGCGCTCGCGTGGTGCGACCGCGCCATCACCACCGGCGGAACTGGGCTGGATCCGCTCGTGGAGCAGCAGTTGTGGGAGCGTGCCCGCGCCCGCTTCCTGGGTGACAGCGAACGCCTCGAGGACGAGGCGATCACGACCTGGGCGAATCGCCGCTTCCCGCAGCCGCCGGGCGCACTGCTCAGTCAGCTCCAGCAGATCCAACTCGACGCCAGCCGCAAGCTCGCCGAGCAAAGCCGCGACATCTCCATCAAGTCCTTCGACACCGAGATCGAGAACATCCGCTTCGCGGTCAAGGAAGTAATCGACCAGAGGCAAGTGGCGCTCAACGCCATGGGCGACTACATCCGCACCATCATGCAGGGCCCGCAGATCGCGATGCAGCTCACGACCGGCCTTGCCAGCGTTCGAAGCGAGGTCGCGCGCAACCTCGTGTCGCTCTACCAGGCGGAAGTCGCCGCGGCCGATCCGCGCATCCGCCTCGCCATCACCGATGCCCAGCTGCGCCAGCAGACGAGCGAGGCGAATCTGCGGAGCGACATGGCCACCATCGATGCCATGGTGCGCGCGGTGCTTGCCGCGGCCCAGATGTTGGGCACGCAGGCAGCCTCCGGSCTGAACGCGCTGCACGCCAGCTCGAGCATCAGCGCRAGCGACTCGACCAGCAGCTAAGGGTCCCCATGGCAGACGCCTACCATCCGCGGTAGGGAGTCACAGTTAGTGAGCCCTTGGTCAAAGTAGTTGACTAGGCTGCTCACAGTTTGTGAGCTATTCCTAACCGGGAGGCCTGTGGCATCCTCCAGCCGGGGGGCCGCTGTCGGCCAGGAGCCGACCTTCGCGACAGTCGGCTGCAGGCGAAGAGGCCGGCGGTCAAAGCGCCCCGCAGCCTCTCAACGTACGACCTCGTCGGCGCGCAACAAGAGGCTTCCGGGAACCGCGACGCCGAGCGCCTGGGCGGTCTTCAAGTTGATCAGCAGTTCGAACTTTTGCGGCTGCTGGACTGGGAGGTCGCCGGGCTTGGCGCCCTTGAAGATCCGGTCGACGTAGCCGGCGGCGCGGCGCGCCAGCGCGGCGATGTCCGCCCCGTACGTCAGCAAGGCGCCACCGGCGTGGTGGTAGCGCTCCGTGCCAATGCACGGCAGGCGCGCCTGCGTCGCTGCGGCCACCAGCTCGCCGCTCGAGTAGACATGCCAGCCCGCCGGGAGGATGAACAACGCGTCGGTGCCCGTGCGGGCTAGTGGCGGGATGACAGCCACGATGTCCTCGACACGGTTCAGCTCGACCCGCTGGACGCGGATGCCGAGCCGAGGCGCCACCGCCTCGATCTGCGTCAGCTCCGTCCGGTGCGTGGCCACCAAGGGCATCCAGAGCACCGCGACCTCGCGGGCCTGCGGCAGCAAATCGCGCAGCAACTCGAGCCGCTTGCCGTGCAACTCGTCGTCGACGGCCGACAGGCCGGTGAGGTTGCCCTCGGGGCGCGCCAACGACGAGACCAGGCCGCTCGTGACCGGATCGCTCACCCCCGAGAACACGATCGGAATCGTGCTCGTCGCGCGCTTCGCGGCCATCGCCGCGGCGGTGGTAACACACCAGAACAGGTCAACGCCGTCCTCCGCCAGCGCGACGGCATGCGCGTCGAAGCCCTCCGGCTTGCCCCCGGTGTGCCGCCAGTCCATCACAT
>NZ_JBFUIU010000704.1:0-4524 GCF_056401695.1 Variovorax sp. P4_D9 | reverse complement strand
GCGGATCTGCTGCTCGTATTCGGCGAATCGCTCCGGCGGGGCGCCGAGGATCGCGAGGTCGATGTCGACCAGCAGCTGCGCATCCTTGCCTTCCGGCACGGCGTCGTGGCGCGTGGCCATCACGAGCTCGTGCACGCGCTCGCCCGCCTCGGGCGCGACGCCGGCCTCGCGCACGGTGCGCCGCGCCCAGTCGGCGCTGCGCGCCTCGTTGTCGTGCCGGTCGAGCGCGTAGACCGCGTCGTGGAACCAGAGCGCCAGCGCCACCTCGCCGGGGCGCCCGGCCTGGCTGCGCACGCGGTCGAAGTGCAGCAGGCACTCGGCCAGGTGCTGGCGCGTATGGTAGGCGCGCTGCGGCTCGTCGTAGCCTGCCAGCAGGCGGTCGAAGAGGGCGTCATCCGCGGCCTCGATGCCAAGGTCGCGCCAGGCATCGGCCCACAACCTGCGCAGCGCCCCGGTGTCCATCACTGCTCCATCGCCGCCCGCACTTCGCGACCCAGATCGATCACCGACATCGCGTAGTAGCTGCTCCAGTTGTAGCGCGTGATTACGTAGAAGTTGCGGGTTCCGGCGACGTAGCTCGGCGCCTCGTAGCCGTTCTGCAACTCGACGAGCGCCAGCAGGCCCGGGTGCCTGAGCGCCTCGCCATGGAGCACCGCGCCGCCGGCGACGAAGGCATCGACGCTGAAGGTCGGCAGGATGTCCGGCGCCAGCAGCACCGCCTTCAGGAGCCGCGATTCGTCGAAGCTCACCGGGAAGATCGGCGGCATGCCCGGCTGCCAGCCGAAGGCCTTGAAGTAGTTCGCGACGGAGCCGATCACGTCGGCCGGGTTGTGGACCAGGTCGATCCGTCCGTCGCCGTCGAAGTCGACCGCGTACTTGGCGATGCTGCTCGGCATGAACTGGGGCATGCCCATGGCGCCGGCGTAGCTGCCCAGCGGCGCCATCGGGTCTTCGGCGGTGCGGCTCTCGGTGCTCAGGAAACTCTCGAGTTCACCGCGGAAGAAGGCCTGGCGCTCGGCCGCGCGCGGGTGGGCCTCCGGGAAGTCGAAGGCCAGCGTGGCGAGGGCGTCGATGACGCGGAAGCTGCCCATGTTGCGGCCATAGATGGTCTCGACGCCGACGATGCCGACGATGATCTCGGGCGGCACGCCGTAGCGTGCCTCGGCCCGCGCCAGGGTGGCGGCGTTGTCGCGCCAGAAGCGCACGCCGGCCGCGATGCGGATCGGGTCGATGAAGCGGCTGCGATAGACCTGCCAGTTCTTCGGCGTGCCGCTCGTCGCCGGCAGCATCAGCCGTGGCACGTTGGGCAGATGCCGGGCATTGCCGATGGTCGCCCGGACCCAGGTGGGGTCGAGATCGCGCCGTGCCGCCACCTCGTCGGCGAACTGCATGGCGTCGGGGCGCGTGGCGTAGGGAATGCCGCCGCGCACCGTAGCACTGCGCTTGTCCTTCGCAGCCTGGGCGGCCGCAGCGGGTGCCGCCGCGAGGAAGGTGGCTGCCAGCATGAAGGCCGGCAAGGCGTTGAAGAGAAGGCGTCGCATCGCGTCGATTGTGCCGTCGGCGCGGCGCCGGTCCAAGAACGACACAAGTGGTTTCAGCGCGGCCATGCAAGCCGGCGGAATTCGCGGCGCAGGGTCGACAGCGCCTCGGCCGGGGCCCTTGCATAGCGCTGCGCCTCGAGGCGCAGCAGCCATTGCTGCGCCGGCTCCGCGCCGCGGCCGAAGCGCTCCGATAGGGAGGCCGCCATCTGGCGCGGCGAAGAGCCTTCGGGCACCGCGATGCCGGCCCGCTGCAACCGCGCGCGGGCCTGGCCCAGCAGCCGCAGCCACGGGTCGTGCTGGCTGCGCTCCCAGAGCGTCCAGCCGGCAGCCGCCAGGCTGGTGGCCACCAGCAGCGCGAGCAGCACCAGCGCCAGGTCCTGCAGGCTGGGGGCCTCGAAGCCGAGGGTCTTGAGCAGGTCCAGCTGCCGGCTCTGCGTGTAGCTGAGCACCCACTGGTTCCAGCCGTTGTTGACGGCCTCCCAGGCGGCCCGCAGGTTCTGCGACAAGGTCGGATTCATGGCGCCGATCGCGCCGGCGATCAGCCCGGGCTGCGGTGCCAGCCGGCGGAACTGGCCGACCCGGTCGGGCGAGATGGCGCCGGTCGGATCGACCCGCACCCAGCCGACGCCGGCCTGCCAGACCTCGGCCCAGGCATGGGCGTCGCTGTTGCGCAGCACCCAGAAGTTGTCGACGCCGTTGATCTCGCCGCCCTGGTAGCCGGTCACGATCCGGGCCGGTATGTCGAGCGCGCGCATCAGCACCACGAAGGCCGAGGCGATGTGCTCGCAGAAGCCGGCCTTGCGGTCGAACCAGAACTCGTCGGCGGTGTCGTCGCCGTAGAGGCCCGGCTCCAGCGTATAGGCGTAGCCGCCGGTGCGCAGCCGCTGCAGCACGTTCTGCACCAGGGCCGGCGTGGCGGCAGCGGCCAGCGCCGGGTCGGCGCGCATCTGCGCCGCCAGGGCCACCGTGCGCGGGTTCGAGCCCGGCGGCAGGGCGATGTAGGCTTGGAGCGCGGCCGTACGGCGCGTCGGGCCGCTCTCGAACTGGGTGAAGCTTTCGGCCCGGAAACGCACCAGGTCGACGATCGGCCGGTTGGCGACCCATTGCAGCTCCGGGGTCGCGAACAGCTCGTAGCCCGGCAGCTCGGGCCGGGTCGGCGTGGCGTCGAGCGTCAGCACCCAGGGACGGTTCGCGGCTTCCAGGGTGACTTCGTAGCCG
Source organism: Variovorax sp. P4_D9 (assembly GCF_056401695.1). Lineage (NCBI taxonomy): Bacteria > Pseudomonadati > Pseudomonadota > Betaproteobacteria > Burkholderiales > Comamonadaceae > Variovorax > Variovorax sp. P4_D9. The sequence goes on along the minus strand of NZ_JBFUIU010000704.1, from coordinate 1,765 downwards.
ACCGACGGGCCGCGCACCCGCAGGTCCCGCGGCAGGGGGTTGCGCGAGAAGGGCGGTGCTGCGGACCACTCCCGGCCGTCGAACTGCGACAGCACCGGGCCGCGGAAATAGAGTGTCGGGCGCGGCGGCACGCGGCCGTCGTCGAACTTGATGCGCGCCGCGATGCCGTCGTCGAGCGCGAGCGCGGCCATGGTGCCGACCCGCATCGTGCTCGACAGCCCGGTGCGCCCGGTCAGGGTGTCGTTCGGCGTGCCCCACAGCGGCGCCATCCGCGGGAACAGCAGGAACAGCACCAGCATGATCGGCGCGCCCAGYAGCGCCATCGAGCCGGCGGTGCGCGCGGCCTGCGCCAGTGGCGGCCTGCCGACCGGCATGTGGGCGTTGACCAGCGCGGTCAGCAGGCCCAGCAGTGCCATCAGCATCGCGAAGGCGGTCGCGAGCGATTGCGAATAGAAGAAGTTGGTGAGCATCGTGAAGAAGCCCAGGAAGAAGATCACGAAGGCATCGCGTCGGGCCCGCAGTTCCAGCGTCTTCAAGGCCAGCAGGATCACCACCAGCGTGACCCCGGCATCGCGGCCGAGCAGCGTGCGATGGGTAAGGTAGGTGGCGACCAGCGTCAGCGCCAGCAGGGCGATGCGCCAGGCCTTGCCCGGCAGCGGGCCCGCCTGCACCGCCAGCGTCCCGCGCCACAGCAGCACGATCGCGGTCAGCGTGCTGCACCACCACGGCAGGTTGGGCACCTGCGGCAGCAGGATGAGTCCGATCACGGCCAGCAGGAAGAGGGTGTCCCTGGCATCGCGCGGCAGTGTCTGGAGCCGGGCGCTCAGCATAAGGCGAGCAGCTCCAGGCATTGCCGCTTGTGCGCTTCGCCCTGCGCCGGGGCGACCACGCGGGCAGCCACGCGCAAGCCGTAGTCGACGCCGAGCCGGTCCGCCATCAGCACCCAGGCGCAGAGCCGGGAGAGCCGCGCCTCCAGTCCGGGCACGCCGGTGGCCTGAGCGTCGAGCCACAGCTCTTGCCGCTGGGCCTGCTGGGTGTCGCGGCTCACCAGGTCCTCGGAGCCCGCGGCCTGCGCCTGCGCCGCCCGTTTCCAGACCACCAGCTTCAACGGATCGCCGCGGCGATAGGCGCGGACCCCGTCGTATTCCCCGGAGGGGTGGCTGCGCAGCGCGGCCGACGCGGCTTGGCCGGCCAGCGGCTCGCCGGCGGGCAGCGGCGGCGGATGGGTCTCCGGCGCCGGATACACCAGCACCTTCGAGGCCGGCCGCCACACGGTCCAGACCCTGAAGGTGCCGAGCGGAAAGCGGGTTTCCGCGGTCAGGGTCGGCACCGGGTGCAGGCCGCGGTGCTCGGGCCTGAAGGCCACCTCGACCGTGGTGCTGCCCTCGGCCGGTACATCGCACCAGGCCCACTGGCCGCTGCGGTGGACCGCGAGGCCGATGCCGAAGCGCGTGCTGCGGCGCGTGTTGTCGAGCACCACGCGGAACACCGCGGCGGCCCCGGCGTAGCGCGGCTCGGGCGCCAGCAGGTGCAGCGCCAGGCCGCGCAGCGTGCCGTGGCCCACGTGCATGCCGACCGCCACGCTGCCGGCCAGCAGGAAGGTCAGCAGATAGCCGAGATTGAGCTGGTAGTTGATCGATGCGACCAGCAGCAGCAGCAGCGTGGCCGCCAGCATCCAGCCGGCCCGGGTCGGCACGATATAGACATTGCGCTGAGTCAGCTCGAGCGCATCCGAGGGCGGCCGCCGCGCCACGAACCACTGGTC
>NZ_JBFUIU010000703.1:0-4525 GCF_056401695.1 Variovorax sp. P4_D9 | reverse complement strand
GCCTGAGCCACTTCGTGGTCGATGAAGAACTCGACCAGCTGGTGATCGACGCGATCCGGCGCAAGGACAGCGCCGCGCTGGCCGCCATCGATCCCAAGCTGCTGCAGGCCGGCAGCTCCGAGATCCGCAACTGGCTGGTGGTAGGCGAACTGGCGCGCGACCTGGACCTGGAATGGGTGAACTACATCCCCGGCTACCGCAGCGCCGCGCTGACCGGCACCGGCCTGTGCTTTGCCGCCTGGCACACCATCGACTGACCCGAAGGATTTTCATGAGCGAAGCTTCCTCCCTGACCCGCTAGCGCCTGCAGCGCCTGCGCCGCCTCGATGGCTGCGCGGTGTCGGACGCGCTGGACAAGCTCGGCCTGTCCGGCGCCGTGACCGGCCTGCCGCAGCGCTCCGGCACCGGCCGCATCGTCGGCCGCGCCATCACCGTCGAGCTTGGAACCGGCGAGCCGCCGCCCGGACCGCCTAAGCACCTGGGCTGCACCGCCATCGAGGCCGCCGGTCCGGACAACGTGATCGTGGTCGAGCAGCGCACCGGCGTCGAGGTCGGCTCCTGGGGCGGCCTGCTGACCCTGGGCGCCAGGGTGCACGGCGTGGCCGGCGTGGTGGCCGACGGGCCGCTGCGCGATGTGGACGAAGCCATCGCCTACGAGTTCCCGGTTTTCAGCCGCAGCCTGACCTCGTTCACCGCGCGCGGCCGCGTCGTGGAGAAGGGCACCCACGTGCCGGTGCAGATCGGCGCGCTGACGGTGCAGCCGGGCGACTATGTGCTGGCCGATCGCAGCGCGGTCCTCTTCATCGCCGAGGCCGACATCGAGCGCGTGCTGGACGCGGCCGAGATGATCGTCGCCAGGGAGGCTGCCATGGCCAAGRCCATCCTGGCCGGCACGCCGATCGGCCAGGTCATGGGCGGCAACTACGAACACATGCTGGAGAACTGAGACATGAGCGAGACGCAAGACAAGAACGTGGCGCGTGCCGCCAGGCTGGACACCGCCATCCTGAGCGACGCGCTGGACAAGCTGGGCATCCTGGGCCAGTGCTACAAGATCAAGCCGCGCGACCCCGGCTTCCGCATGGCCGGGCGCGCCTGGACGCTGAAGTACGGCCCCGCGGCCAAGCCATGCGGCACCGTGGGCGACTACATCGACGACGTGGCGCCCGGCAGCGTGGTCGTGCTGGACAACAACGGACGTGAAGATGCCACAGGGTGGGGCGACATCCTGACGGAGATCGCACACCGGCGCGGCATCGCCGGCACCGTGATCAACGGCATCAACCGCGATACCCATCTGTACCTGTCGCTGGGCTACCCGGTGTTCTCGATCGACCACTGGATGCGCACCGGCAAGGACCGCGTACAGGTCGAGGCCACCGGCGTGCCGGTGAACCTCGGCGGCGCCCGCGTCGAGCCGGACGACATCCTCAAGGGCGACACCGACGGCGTCGTCGTGATTCCCAAAGCGCACGAGGACCAGGTGCTCGCGGTGGCCGAGGACAGGAGGCCACCGAAAGCAGCATCCGCGAGGCCGCGCGCGGCGGCATGCGCCTGGACGAGGCGCGCCGGCAGTTCAAGTACCACCAGCTGCAGACGCGCGAGACCGCATGAACAGGCACGACCCCGCACTGACCACGTGCCTTGACATCCAGCGCCTGTCCCCCGACTTGGTGGCCGCGGCCGCCCAGCTGCCCGCCGCCACCCTGCACGAGGCCGGCAAGAAGATCGGCGCGCTGCCTTCGGCGATCAAACCGGTGGCGCCGCAGTTCCGGTTCGCGGGCTCGGCGCTCACCGTGCACTCGGCGGGCGGCGACAACCTCTGGCTGCACCGCGCGCTGGACGTGGCGCAAGCGGGCGATGTACTGGTGGTGTTCGCCAGCGGCGCCTACGCGCATGGCTACTGGGGCGAGATCATGACCACCATGGCCAAGGTGCGCGGCCTGGCCGGACTGGTGATTGACGGCTGCGTGCGCGACGGCGTGCTGCTGGCTGAGATCGGCTTCCCGGTGTTCGCGCGCGGGCTCTGGGCACGGGCAAGGACTTCGGCGCGATCGGCTGGATCAACTATCCGGTGACCATGGGCGATGTGGTCGTGCAGCCGGGCGACCTGGTGGTCGGCGACTCCGACGGCGTGGTCGCGATACCGCAGGCGCAGGCGGCCGAGGTCATTGCGGCCGGCCAGCGGCGCGAGGCCGAGGAATCCGCCATCCTGCGCCGGCTCAAGGCGGGTGAGAGCACGCTGAAGGTCTATGGTTGGGACTGAATCACCGCCACCGCCTTCGAGGAGCAAATTCCCATGATCGATCGGCCGTCCATGCCCTCCACGCCACGGCTCGTCATCGAGGACGGCGTAGCCATCATCACGCTGAACCGTCCCGCGCAACGCAACCGGCTCGAGGATGCGGACTTGCACGCGCTGTTGCGCCATTTCGCGCAGCTCGACGCCGACGCCTCGGTCCGCGTGGTGGTGCTGACCGCCACCACCACGGGTCAGCCCATGCCGGTGTTCTGCGCCGGCTACCACATCGGCGGTTTCGACGGCGACGCGCACGATCCGCATTTGTTTGAGAAGATCCCCGACGCGCTGGCCGCGCTGCGCCCGGTGACGGTCTGTGCGCTCAACGGCAGCGTCTACGGCGGCGCCACGGATCTGGTGCTGGCCTGCGACCTGCGTGTGGCGCTGGACGGCATCGAATTCCGCATGCCGGCCACGGCGCTGCACTACTACCCGAGCGGCCTGCAGCGCTATGTGGCGCGCCTGAGCCTGTCCGGCGCCAAGCGCGCCTTCCTGACGGCGCGCCCGTTCAGCGCGGCGCAACTCGCTCAGCTGGGCTGCCTGGAGGAGGTGGCCGGAACCGACCGGTTCGGCAAGGCCGTCGACGGGCTGGTCCGTGAGATCGTCGCCCTGGCGCCGCTGGCGGTGCAGGCGACCAAGCAGTCGCTCAACGAAATGGCCGCAGGTGTCGTCGATATGCCCCGCCTGCGGGCCAGGGAAGCGCTGACTGCGCAAAGCGACGATTTCGCGGAAGGCCGTGCGGCTTTTGCCGAACGCCGGTCGCCACGCTTCGTCGGGCGCTGACGCGCGGCCGCGACCTCCTCAACACAGCCCCGACTGCCGCGCTTGCAGCCGCGCCAGGCCCAGCAGCTCACGATGCGCCCACGCGAGATGCTGTTCGACGAGCCGAGCAGCATCCTTGAGGAAGGCGAGTCCGAGGAGACGCTGAGAACTCCCAACACTGAGCGCCTGCGCCTTTTTCTCACGCGCGATGTAGGCGCGCGACGCGACGGTCCGCGGTGCCGGGCGACAGCTGATGGTTGCTGAGCCGGCCTCGATGGACGACGCGCTGTACGACAGCCAGGCGCTGCGCAGAGCATCCGGGCCAAGGTCGAGCACCCGTTCCACGTGATCAAGAACCTGTTCCGTCACCGCAAGACCCGCTACAAGGGACTGGCCAAGAACGAGGCGCAGCTGTTCAGCCTATTCGGGGGTGAGGGTCTGGCCCACGAAGGACATCTTCGTCCTGGGCTCGCCTCGAAGGCGTCGGAGCATTGGCGTCAACAATTCCTGTTGAGATGACCTTGAGAAGACGCCGAAGGAGGCGCCGAAGTGGGCGCCATCGTGAAGAGCGCAAACATCAAGGTCCATTGAACCCTCACGCCAGGATGATCAGTCGCCCGTTGCCAACACCGACTTCTGGATATGGGTGACGGTTTGCAGGTAGTCCTTCTTGGCGCTTTGGAGATGGTCGACGCAAAGCTGCGCGAGCGCCCAGCTGTCGGTCCCTTTCATCAGCTGAATGATGATGAAGTGGTCGCGCTCGGACGCCAGCGCATGCTCGTAGTCGGCCGTCTTCTTCGCCCGCACAGGCAGGCTTAACCACATGTAGTGCTTGATCGATTCCACAAGATAGGGATTGCCGCAGGCGGCGAACATCGTCAGGTGAAACGCGTCGTTGGCTTCGTGCACACCGCGGAAGTGCCGCGCACGCAGATGGCGACCGTACTCCTCATGCAGGCGCTCGAGTTCCATGATCAGTGGCGCCGGTGCGGGCAAGGGAATTCTCAAGGCGGCCTGGCGCTGGAGCAGCTCTCGCACTTCGTAGATCTGGCTCACCTCGCGCGCGCTCAGCGAGCGCACGCTGACGCCTTTGTTCTTTTCCCGCACCACGATTCCGGTGCGCTCGAGTTCTACCAACGCCTGACGTACAAAATGGCGCGTCACGTTGAATCGCGCGATCAGGTTGTCTTCGGTGAGGCGCGCACCTGGCGCCAGCCGGCCGAAAATGATGTCCTCGCCCAACAGCTTGGCCATGTCGGCCGGCTCGGCCAGTTCCGCAGGTGCGGCTTCCTGCTCGTCCAGCAATGCCTGGTTTGTCATCGACGATCCTCCACGTGAGTGCCCCCAGACGCGTAGATGGCCTCGACAAGCCCCAGCGTGCGCAGGTTGTCCGTCGGCGCCGTCTCGAAGTCGCGGCCATCCTGCAGGCAATCGTTGAAATGCGCAATCGTCGACGCATAGGAC
>NZ_JBFUIU010000702.1:0-4528 GCF_056401695.1 Variovorax sp. P4_D9 | reverse complement strand
CATCTGGCTCGGGCCCCGCCTGATCGGTGGTTTCGCGCGCCTCCAGTACCTTGCGGACGATGCCGACAAGGTCACGGACGACGGGCCCATCGGACTGGTCTACGACAAGCTCATCGCCTACCTCCAGTCAACCCACGAGGTAATCCCGTTCGGCTACGACTGGCGGCGGCCGCTGCAGGAGGAGGCTCGGCGCCTGGCCAGACGGGTGCAGGAGGCACTCGACGCGCGAAAGAAGAGCGGCCAGCCGGTCCGCCTGCTCGCGCATTCGATGGGTGGCCTGCTGGCGCGCACGATTCAGATCGAGGCCAAGGAGACCTGGGACCTCCTGATGGCGCACCCGGACGCCCGGCTGTTGATGCTGGGCACACCGAACGGCGGCTCCTGGGCGCCGATGCAGGTGCTGTCCGGTGACGACACCTTCGGTAATACGCTCGCCGCCATCGGCTCGCCGTTCGCGAATCTGAAGGCGCGCAAGCTGATGGCGGAGATGCCCGGTCTGCTGCAGTTGCAGGCCGGCCTGCTCGATCCCGATCTGGCGCTAGATCAGGAATCCACCTGGCGCAAGCTGGCAGACGACGACTGCCAGCACGAACAGGAACGGAACTGGTGGCAGCGCTATGCCGGCGACATCGTTCGCGCGAGCTACGAATGGGGCGTGCCGTCGCAAGCGGTGCTGAACCAGGCCAGGGAACTGCGAATCCGGCTCGATCGCCAGATCACCGGCATGCTCAGAGAGGGAGCCGCCAAGATGCGCCTCGTGGTGGGCAATGCCAAGTTCACGCCCGACGGCTTCGAGGTTGGCAATGATGGTTTCGTCTATCGCGACCTCCAACAGGGCGGCGATGGTCGGGTGCCGCTGGAATCAGCCCTGCTGCCCGGCGTGCAGACCTGGTCGCTGGATTGTGAGCACGGTTCGCTGCCGAGCGAGAAGGGCGCATTCGACGACTACCTCGAGTTGCTGACACGCGGCGCCACGTCCAGCGCGGCCAAGCTCCGTCCGCTGGCGTCGACCCGCGGTGGCCCGGTGGCGCCGCTGCGCCACGTACCGAGCCGCCCCTCCCGCCGGCCCGCTTCCGCGCTGCCGGCCAGCAGCATCGAGGAGGCCTTGGGCGGCCGCGCCGGTGCCGAAGGCGARTCGGGCGGCGCCACAGTGCTCCCGCCTCTGCAGATCACGGTTCTCAACGGCCACCTCACCTTCGTGCACCAGGCTTTGATGCTTGGCCACTACAGCTCACTGACCCTCACCGGCAGCGAGAAGGTGGCGAACATTCATCTCAGGGGCGCCATGCGCAGGGCCCTGGACGCGGGGCTCTACCCCGAGAAACCGGGCAGCCACCAGATATTCTTCAACACCCATCCGAGCGACACTGAACTGTCGCAATTGCCCCGGCCTCTGGCTGCCATCGTTGTTGGACTCGGGCAGGAAGGCACGCTCAAGTCCAGCGAACTGGAGTTCTCGGTCTGCCAGGGTGCGAAGGCCTGGGCCCAGCGCGCCTACGAGCAGAACCCCCAGCGCAGCGACAGCATCGAGTTGGCCGCCACGCTCATCGGCAGCGGCGGACTGGGCATCACCGTCGGTGCGGCGGCGCGCGCCATCGCTCAGGGTGTGCGCATGGCCAACGAACGCCTCGCGGGCAGCCCGTGGCCGATGATCGGCCGCCTGGTGCTGGTGGAGTGGTTCCTGGACCGCGCCACGGACGCCTGGCKCGGCCTTGGCGTGCTGGCGACATCCAACCCGCGGGCCTTCGAGGTGGCCCCGGCGATTGCCAGCGGCACCGGACCGATGCGGCGCCAAGCCGAAAGCGGCTACCGCGGCGCCGACTACGACCTGATCAGCGTCACCACGAGCGCGGAGGGCATGATGTCGTTCGCACTCGACACCAAACGCGCCCGCGCCGAGGTCCGCGCGCAGCACACGCAACCCAAGCTCGTACGCAAGCTCGTCGAGCGCGCGGCGCGCGCCAGCGTCGGCGACGCCAAGCTCGGAAGCGCGCTCTTCGATCTACTGGTGCCGCTCGACCTCCAGCCATTTCTCGGCGGCAGCGATCGCCTGGTGCTGCAGCTCGACGCCGCCACGTCGCCGATCCCGTGGGAACTGCTCGACACGCGCGCCAGCAACCACGGTGGCCGGGCCGCCTCGCGCGACAAGTCCGAGCCGTGGTCGATCCGTACCCGCCTGCTGCGCAAGCTCAACACCAGCGTCTTCCGCAGTTCGCCGCACGACGCCAACATTGACGCCGGCGTGCTTGTCATCGGCGAACCCAAAATCGAGGACAACTCCGATTACCCGGAACTGCCCGGTGCACGCCGCGAGGCCCAGGCGGTCGACCGCCAGTTCCGCGCCGCGGGCCTGGGCGACGATCGCCTCACCACGCTGATCGGCAAAGACGCGCTTTGCGACGATGTGATCGTGGCGCTGCTGGCAAGGCCGTACCGTATCGTGCACGTGGCCGGCCACGGCGCGCCGGCACAGTACGACAAGGATGGCAAGGTCACCGGCAGCGGCGGCGTGGTGTTGTCCGGGGGGATATTCCTGGGGCCCGACGAAATCAGGAACCTGCCGGTCGTGCCCGAGCTGGTCTTCGTCAACTGCTGCCACCTGGGCGGCCACGATGCCAGCGGGGCGCTGAAGGTCGAAGAGCCGGTGGCGTTCGCCGCCGGCGTGGCCGATTCACTGATCAATATCGGCGTTCGCTGCGTGGTGGCGGCCGGATGGGCGGTGGACGATGCGGCAGCCGAAGCCTTCGCCCAGACCTTCTACCGTGTGCTGCTGTCGGGCGAGGCTTTCGTGGACGCGGTGGCCGCCGCCCGCCGGGCCGCGCGCGCTAGCAGCAACAGCAACACCTGGGCGGCCTACCAGTGCTATGGCGATYCTAACTGGGTCTTCCGCAATGACGGGGCACAGGGGCCTGCGCCGGCACGGCGCGACGAATTCGAAGGGATCGCCTCAGCGGTGAGCTTGGCGCTGATGCTGGAAAACCTGGCCGTTCAAACCCGCTACGATGTGAGCGAGGATGACCGCGCCGTGCGGAACGCCGAAGCGCAGCTCAAGGTACAGGGCTTCCAAGACCGCTACGCCGAACTTTGGGGCGGTATGGGGGCGGTGGCAGAGGCCTTCGCCGTGGCTTGGGACGCGGCGGGCGACAGCGAGCGTGCGATCGCCGCCTACGAGGCCGCGCTCCGCGCCAACGACGCCAGCGCATCGTTCAAGGCCCACGAGCAGCTCGGCAATCTGCGCGTTCGCCGCGCCTGGGACTTGGCGCGCGCGGCCGCACCCTCATCACCGGAATTCGCCCAGGCGCGGGAAGATCTCGTGAAGGCACTGGACGACCTGCGCGGCCTGGCCCGGCTCCAGCCCACTGTGGAGCGCTGGGCCTTGTGCGGTTCAGGCTTCAAGCGCCTGGCGCAGCTGGAATGGCGAGCGAAGGCGAATCGCGAGGCAAAGGGGGCGCTGGAGAACGCGTGGGTTGACTATGCCGAAGGCGAGCAACTGGCGGCCCGCAATGGCGATCCGCAACTGTTTTACCCCGGCCTCAACCGAATGGCGGTCGAATTGGTGCTCCACTCGGGCAAGGCAAACTGGAAAGGGTTCGACGCCGTATCGAGCGCCGCCGTCCGCCGCAGCCTGCAGGCCAAGCACGACAAGGTGCCCGACTTCTGGACCAGCGCCGACCTGATCGGGATCGACCTTCTCGACGCTCAGGCTTGCCGCGAGATCGGGCTGCGAGGCGACGCGCTGCTGGGCGCCTACGCCCGATTGGGTGCCCGGGTGCGGGCCACCAGCAACTGGGGCTCGGTATACGACCAAGCGGATTTTCTGTTCGGGCCGGGCCTCACGCGGGTGGCAGCCGGCGACAGGCCGACCGCCACCAAACTGCTGGCGCAACTCGCGGCCTTTGCGGGCAAGGGCCGATGATGTCGAATACCGATAGATCATCTCGTCTGCTCTTCAAGAGCGAGAACGGTGTGGCGCCCGGCGTCCTGGTGATCGGCGGCGTGAGATGGAGGTTCGGTGACTGGCGCGACACGCCGCCCGAGGCCGAGGCGCTGGCCTACACCTGCGTGTCGTATGCCTGGGGTGACACCTGCGTGCCGAATCCTCTCGTTCTCCTTAACCAACACAGTAAATTCATCAAGCCAGGTGCCGCAAAGTCATTGACACGTTCCGCACCTCCAAGCGGGTCCGCGCTTCGGATCAGATGCTTCCCGCCCCCCGCGCGTTAGACAAGGACGGCCTTCGTCGGACTATTACATCTGTTCTGCTGCCTTGATGTTTTGTTTTCATAAGTCCAGGCCAGCGCCGGTGCATCCACTCTCTTGATGATGACGGTTGCACGCCTCGTGGCACAAAATGGCCAACCGAGCGGCGGCGGAGGCATATGAATTCTGATGATGCTATCGACGCTAGGAAGTCTTCTGCCTAATAGGACTCAGTCAGCAAGAAGCTTCTCGCGACAATCTCATGAGTTGCTTTTGATGCATCTTTTCACATGACCTTCCTGTCAAGCTCTTGGGAGTAGTCGTGGGG
>NZ_JBFUIU010000701.1:0-4542 GCF_056401695.1 Variovorax sp. P4_D9 | reverse complement strand
CTCAGATCCGCTGACCACGACTGGTTGTCSRGGCTGGCCGGMGGATTGAAGTGGCGGCTTTGGCAYGGTCGAGCGCAGGAAGCCATGCGGCGCCTGGCCACGATGCTGTACGTCTTGGGCAAGTCGACGGTGTGCCGCAAGCCGGCCGYGCGTCAGATYCGRARGCTCACCCTCGAGTTGCTCGGCTACCTGGTGTCGGCAGCGGGATGCAAGGTCGCGGGATGGGACAGGGGCGTCACTCGGACCCCGACTATCAACAATGGCGCAACGAGCAACTCGAGCGCTTCGACGATGATTTCGAAGCATTCCGGCGCGAGCGCTACGGCAAGTTCGCCGAAGAGTTCAATACCTGGCGCAGCAATCGCTCGAACCATAAACCCTCGAAGGAGAGTTCGAGTGCGGATTCGCCGGGCGCTACGGGCGGTCAAGGCAGTTCGGTGAGCGCGGCCTCGTCCTCCTCAGGCAGCAGTCGCGCCAGCGACGGGTCCCCGTCCAAGCAGCACAGCTGACCCCGTCAGGCACAGCCCTGCCATTCAAGGCGTGAGGGCGACAGTCCTCCGCCTGTTCGTTGAATACACGGTAGCCCTGTGGCGCTTCTGCCAGCGGCACCCGGTGGGTGATGATTGCCTCGGGCTGAAGACCCCCATTGCCGTCTGCCCGCCCTGAATCGTGATCCCCTTCTCGAAGGCGTCGCAATCCACGCCCCCCATGACCTCGCGGCGTTTGCCGCATGCCTACCGTCATCGTCAATGCGCTTCGACGGGGCGCTCCCAACCCTGCCCATCGCGGGCAATCCAAGGAGATGGCATGGCAACAGACGACGGCCCAACTCGGCAATGGCGTTCCCAAACGAGACCCGATCACGGGCGCGCCCGGCGCGCATCCAGTGGGCACCGGCCTCGGTGCCGCAGGCGGCGACCTGGCCGGCGCTGCGGCCGGCTCGCTCGCGGGCCCGGTCGGCACGGTGGTAGGCTTGGTGGCAGGCGCCGTGGTCGGCGGGCTGGGCGGCAAGGCCGCGGCCGAAGGCGTCAACCCGACGGCTGAGGACGCCTACTGGCGCGAGAATCACAGCCGCCAGTCGTACGCGGAGGCGGGCCGCAGCTACGACGACTATGCCCCGGGCCTACGAGATGGGCTGGTCGGGCCGCAGCACGCGCGGCACCGATTTCGACAGCGCCGAGCCGGTGCTCGCCTCCGAATGGGAAACCCGGCGCGGCGCCTCGAKCCTAGCGTGGGCGGATGCCCGGCCTGCGACCCGGGCCGGCCTGGGAACGCGCCGACGAGGTCTTCTACTACGCGAAGCAGGACAACGGCAGCGACATCGTGAGCCACGAGGACCTGTCCAATGACGACGTCGTCGACATCCTGAATGACCTGCTGGAGAACGCGCGCGACGGCGAATACGGCTTTCGCACCTCCGCCGAGCAGGTAGAGACCGCACAGGCGAAGCAGCTCTTCGCCAGCCGCGCCGAAGTCTGCCGGCAGGCAGGCGAGGAGCTGATGCAACTCGTGCGCGCCTATGGCGGCGAGCAGGCTTTGGACGCTCTGAGTCCCCCGATGCCCTCGCTGGGCTACCCGTCAATGGAGGATTACAAGGCTTCTCGCGCCCCAGTCCAGACGCTACCTTGCGTCAACTGGATAGGCGAGTTCCCACTTTGTCTCGCGCAGAGAGTGCCTTGATTCGATCATCCACGGCCTCAACCTTGGGGGCTTTCAAGGAGACCTCTATGAAACAGCCATCGGACACTGACGTGCAGAAGCCCGCGAGTGAATCAACCATGAGCCCGGGTGACGAAGCGCCTGAAGGAACGCCCGGAACCGGGGAGAAGCTTTGCCGGATCTGTGGCGGATCGGGCCGCGACCCAGAACGCCGCCCCTGCGAGAATTGCTCCGGCACGGGCAAGGTGACTGTCGGCATCGGGGGCGCGTAGCCCGACAGGTGGTGTCGGTCAAGGAGTCAAACTGCTCGACGTGTTCCCACTGGCGGTCAGGTGGGCGCGGAGTGTGGCTCGCAGACAGCGCGAGCGTTGCCGCCTTGGCCGCGGCACTGCAGACGCAGCGTGCGGCCTACCGCGATGGCAAGCCCGCGACTCCGTCGAAGCTGCGCACGCTACTCGGCCGACTTCTGCGCAAGAAGCCTTGAGCAGCGTCCGGGTTGTGAACGCATCGCCAGGCCCTCATGCCCCGATGGCGTGGACGCCTGGCACTTGTTCGGCACGCCGAACAACTGCCGTGACCTTCCTGACTTGAAGCACATCCGTGCAGTGTTCGTCATGCCGAACGTCGGCGGCGAGTGAGGCCCGCCACCGGGCGATGGCGGGCGGAGCCGAGAAACGATTTCAACGCGAGCGACGCTTCGCCGTCCCTCGCGGGCACGCTCGGAGCGTTCGAAGGCGACGCGCTGTTTCACGGCCGCGTAGTAGCACCAGGCCACGTCGACGGTCTCCCGGGATCGCAAGCCATTCGCGCGAAGCCCGATCACGCCCCATGAGCGTCACCATCATCGCGCGAAGGCCACGCTCGCGCACCATGGCTGACGTCTCCCGGGTGACATGCGCCAGTGCAAGCCAGGTCACCAGCCGGTGACAACCCGGCAGCGGCGACTGCTTTGCAAAGCAGGCCAGCTGGTGCAACGAGCGGCCGTTGGCCTCATAGAGCGCGTCGGCCGCCCCGAAAAACGGACGCGATGCGTCGACGATACATTGCTGCCGGACGGTGAGATCGGAAGTTTGCGGTCATGGTGAACTCCTGTGGAACGACGCAGGCGGGATTGCCTGCGTGGCCCCAGCTCCCTCGCCGCAGCCCAGCGCTCATGGCCGCCGCGGGCGCGCGGCACGCGCCGAGCACGCGAAGCGCGCGCAGGGCCTTGAACGCGAGAACGGTGAGGTAGCGTGAAGCCACCCAGGCAAGCCCTCACCGCCCTCGGCAGGCGCCCCGATGCCTTCGTCCCCGCTCCCGCTCCGAGAGCCTCGTCCCGCGAGCCATCCGCGCTCGAAGCTTTGCGGGAGCTGACGACGTGGTGGCTTGCGGCCAACTTCGGCTGACAAGTTCGCCAGGAAGACGCTCGGCCAGCTTGGCGACTTGGCCACGCAACGGGACGTTCGAGGATAGGCGCCGCGCCAGGCGATTTGACCCAGGAGAACGTCGGGCCGCCGGGCACGACCCTGGCAACTTCGCGCCGCGCGGCGCGGCCTCTTGAGGCCGAGATGTGAAGTCCACGCCAATGCGCCTCGAGGAAGCGGAAGGATTCACGGCCGTCAGGGTCGAGCCTCGCGGGCACTCGCTCGGCCTGGCATCGAACGCGCCGGCCGCCCGACCGTGCGGCGATCAATCATCATGGAGGCAATGGCTGTTCCCGCAGCTCAAGACGCGAATTCGCCGCTATCGCGACCTKCTGAATCGCGCGGTAGACCTCGGCCTCGATCGCTAGCAGTGCCTCGTCGCCGCGGCGCTTGCCGACGCCCCTACAGGCGCATCTCGACGCGGGTGTCCAGCGCATCGCCRTCGGAGTTGACGAAGGCGACCACCCCGTCGTCGACGCGCCGAAACGCGATGTCAAAACGGCTGGCACCGACGGACATCCCCACGAGGCTGAGCGATTCGATCCCGGCGGGGAGCCGCGGACGGCTGATTTGCAACGTGTCCATCCGCGCGTCGATGTTGATGCCGAGGCACGCTTGCAACAGCATGAAGACCGAACCCGCCGCCCAGGCCTGGGGCAGGCACGCCACCGGGTAGGCGATCGGCGATTCGCCCGAAGCTCGCTTGAAGCCGCAGAATAGCTCGGGCAGGCGAAGCCCGAAGAACGCGGCGGCTTCGAACAGGTTGTTCAGGAGGCGGACCGCGCCGTCGCGATCGCCATACCGCGCCACGCCGGCCCCGCATAGCGCCACGTCGTGCGGCCAGACGGAGCCGTTGTGGTACGACATCGGATTGAATCGCGGCATGTTCGCCGCGAGCGTGCGCACGCCCCAGCCAGAATCAAAGACGCTGGAGAGCAACTGCTTGGCGACCACCCGGCCGCGCTCGGCCGAGGGCAGACCGCTGAACAGCAGGTGGCCGGCGTTGGAAGCGCGCACGCGGCAAGGCTGGCCCCCTCCATCCAGCGCCAGCGCGTAGAACTGCAGATCGTCCATCCAGAAGGCCTGCTCGACGCGCGCCGCGAGCGCGGTCGCGGCGCTGTTCCAGTGGCTGGACGCGATCTGATCGCCGCGCCCGCCCGCCAGGGTAGCCATGCCGCGCAAGGCCGCATAGGCGTAGCCCTGGACCTCGACGAGCGCGATCGGTCCGACGGGGGAGCTGCCGTCGGCGTGAAACACGGAGTCGTGGCTGTCCTTCCAGCCCTGGTTCGCGAGCCCCGTGGTCTCTCCGCGGGCATAGCCCAGAAAGCCACCGTGGCGCGCCATGTTGCCCTCTATCCAGGTCGTCGCCGCCAGCAGCGCATTCCAGATGTCATCGATGAAGCGGGGGTCGGCGGTGCGCTGCGCGTATGCGGCAGCCAGCATGACGAACAGCGGCGTGGTGTCGACGCCGCCGTAGTAC
>NZ_JBFUIU010000700.1:0-4547 GCF_056401695.1 Variovorax sp. P4_D9 | reverse complement strand
CTGCAGATCCCGGCGACCCGGTACTTGGTGATGGACGACCGCGCGCTGCCGATCGGAGACGAATTGCTTGCCGGGTCGGATCTGGATTTCACCGAACCGAGGTTGGTCGGTTCAGCGCGGCTCGATACGGGCTACACGGGCCTCGTTCGAGGTACTGACGGCCTTGCGCGCGCATCCGTTGCGCGGCCCGAGGAAGGTCGTCGCACCTGGCGTCGCAAGCGACGCCCGCCCGCCGCCGTGGACAACTCTCGGCGCCGATGTCAACCCCGCAGGCTCCACTTATCGAAGCCAGTTCGGTGTTCAGACAACCGGGGCCACCTCTCAATGGCCAGACGGAGGGCCATGTCAACCGCTTGAAGTACCTCAAGCGCCAGATGTACGGGCGGGCAAGCGTCGAGTTGCTTCGGCTGAGAGTTCTGGGCTCGAACTGACGCGCTAAGGCACGCATTCGATGTCGCCGACGGTGGCCCATCGATGAAGCCGGCGACTTTGCACGAACCGCCTGCGCTCGCGGATTGGATAGCCGAGACCAAACTGTGCCAGCCCAAAGAGCTGAGTCCTTCGAATATTCCTCACCATGCACATCGCCACATCCGCGTCATCCGCGTCACACAAAGTGCGGAAGACCCGGATTTACTTTCTTCTACGTCAAATGGTCACCTGCTACCTCCGATACGTCATCGACCCGTTCAAGCTGAAGGAATTCGAACACTACGGCAAGCTCTGGATTCCGCTCGTCGAGAAGTTCGATGGGCAGCATCACGGCTACTTCCTGCCATCGGAAGGAGAGAACAATATCGCGCTTGCCATGTTCACCTTTCCAAGTCTTGCGGCTTACGAGAAGTACCGCGCGACGTCCGCCAATGATTCAGAGTGCCAAGACGCATTCAAATATGCAGAAGACACGCGTTGCATCGTCAGCTATGAACGCAGCTTCTTTAGGCCTGTGTTCGAGTGACTAGGACCAGCCGGAATACTGAGCCGCTCCTTCCGGCCATTAGGAGTCGTTCGCGATGGTCAGCTATGAGGAGGCCCAGTGCCAGAAGCGGCGCACGAATTGACACCCACGGCTTAGCAAATCGATCAGATGCAAGCTCCGCTGCTTGGGCCTCGACCGCCATTCGGCTGGCGAATCGTTGTTGGCAACAACTTCAACTCGATGGGGCCTCCCGGGCCGCCTCTACGCGGACCTGAGGAACATTTCGCTCCAATGCAGTCACGCCATGCCTTGGATCGTCATCCAGGTCCGCGTCTGCGCCCTGCGTCCTGACCATCACTGCCTGGCGAACCAGGCCGATGTGCTCTCGCAGCGTATAGGCTTCGCCGGCGTAGCTCAATGGGGTGCGGATCCGCGCAGCCGCCTGCTCGATCCGGCCCAGGTCGTCCAGCCATTGCTCGACGGGCAATGCGCCCTTGCGCGTACTAACATCGCGTTCGAGCAGTGCCAGCTCTCCGTACCAGCGGTAGATGCGCGACCGCGCGCGCCAGCGGAACAACCGCGGCAGAAGATTGGCCAAGGGAACGATCACGAACASCACGGGCACSAGCARCACGATCAGSCGTTCGACGTAGGCGGCGACGAAGAACGGCAAGTAGCGGTGAAGSAKGCTGGGCCCGAAGCGATGGTGGCGAWTCGCATCGGWSGAYACGGGCARRTCCACGGSTGCAGTGTTCGGAAACTCGYCGTCCGCYTCGAACWATCCCTGCTGCCCATGCAATTCACGCCCCGCCTCGAGGAGCAGGTTGACGATCGCCGGCGACAAGCCGTCGCGCGAAACCAGCATGGCCTTCGTGCCGATCAGCCTCACCTCCTGCTGCGGAATGTGCAGCGCGAGATCGATCGTCCCCGCTGGCAGCGTCAGCTTGGTGATGTAGGGAAATTTGCGCGGATACGCATCGGCGCGTGCCAGGCTCAGCAACTTCAGCTCCGGGTCGTGCAAGGCCTGCCAGATCGCCGGGAACTGCGCGGGGCCGACCAGGAACGCGGCATCGACCTGTCCCGCCTGCAACGCGCGCAGGGCGGCCAGATTGACCAATGGCACCAACTCGGAGTTCAGGTGGGTGATGTTGTTCGCTGCGAGCAGCGGTTCCATGAACGCGCGCACGCCGCTTTCCGGTGAGCCCACGGCGAGCCGTTTGTGGCGAAGTTCATCGAAGTGCGGGTGCACGACGCTGTCGCGATAGAAGATCCAGAGCGGCTCGTAGTACAGCGCGGCAAGCATGACGAGCTTCCCCTGGTCGGACGGGCGCACCACTCCGCCATGCATGAAGGCCACATCGACGCCGGATTTGGGGTCGCGCAGCAAGCGTTCGTTTTCTTCCGCGCCGCCGGTCATGCGTTCCTCGACCGTCACGCCCTCGCGCGCCAGGATCTCCTTGTAGCGCTGCGCGTACTGGTGGTACATGCCGTCTGGCAGGCCGGACGCGAGCACGATGCGGCGCGGAATCGTGCTTTCCAACCACCAGGCACCAAGGAAAGCCGCGGCGATCGCCGCGGCCGCGAGCAACGCCCAGCGCACTCGATCGCGTCGCGCTTTCAATGCCAAATCACGGCGTCGCATATGAAGTCGCAAGCGGGGCCGGTCAGCGTCCGTTCATGTCGAGCTCGACGTCGCGCCTGCTGCTGTCGCGCCCCAGCACAGCGAGGACTCGCCGGGGTAGCGCCGGCGTGATCTTCGCTTCCGCATTCCTCATCATTCAATTTTCCGTACCTTTTTCGTACCGCCCACGAAAAACGCTGCAGCTGCAAGCCCTGGTAAAGCATGTATTGGACTTGAATCAAGAAAACGGGTCAATGAGATCAACGCTTTAGAAGGAGTTCTCCTCGACAGCACCTCTACAAACCGCGCCAGAGTCAGGTCATTGCCCGCAAGGCGCAAATTCGTAGCCTGCTCGGCGAGTTCGGCTTGGTTATCCGCAAGGGCACACGTCGGCAAACCGATGGCGTCCGTCTACTGACCTTCGCGACAACGCCCCGGTTCGCTATGCTCTTGCTACAGCTGGAAAGATTCCTTGCGGTCTCGCACTGCAGATACCTATTGGAAGAACTCAAATGAACCGTGTTCTGGCCTTCCTCTTGGTCGCCGTCGCAGTGGTCGTCACGGGTTGCGCCACGTTGCCCCCTCCAAAGGACCGTGTCGAGACCACCGCCCTCACTGACACGGCGGGGACGCAGCTCGGCCGCGCGATTGCGCCCAGCGTCGCTGCGAATCCCGGCAAGACGGGCATCCATGCACTCCCCGACCCCCGCGATGCATTCGCCACGCGCGTTCTTATCGCAGGTTCCGTAGAAATGTCGCTCGACGCGCAATACTTCATCTGGAATGGCGATCACGTCGGTTATCTATTGTTCCAGGCACTCTGGCAGGCGGCCGAGCGGGGGGGGCGCGTGCGCCTGCTGCTCGATGACATGAATACGGAGGGGCTCGATCCCACCATCGCCACGCTCGACGCGCATCCGAACATCGAGGTGCGCCTCTACAACCCGGTGGTCATTCGCGAGAACCGCGCGCTCAACTTCGTGATCGATTTCACGCGCGTGAACCGGCGCATGCACAACAAGTCGTTCACCGCCGTCAACCAGGCAACGGTCGTAGGCGGACGCAACATAGCTGACGAGTACTTCGGCGCCGGGGGCGGCCTCACTTTTGCCGACCTGAACATCCTCGCTGTGGGACCAGCGGTGTCCGAGGTGTCCAAGGAGTTCGATGTCTACTGGAACAGCGCGTCCGGCTACCCGGCGTCAGGTTTCGTCGGTCCGCCAATGCCGGACGGCACCGCCAATCTCGAGGCCAAATTCGTGGCGAACCGCGCCGACCCTGAATCGATCGCATATCTCGAGGCGGTCCGCGCCACGCCGCTGGTGCGCGAGCTGCTGGACCGGAAGCTCGCGCTCGAATGGGCGACAGCCGAATTGGTGTACGACGACCCGGCCAAGACGCTCGACACCACGCAGCGGACCGACGTGCTGCTCTTCCCGGAGCTGGTGCGCAAGATCGGCCCGGCGGAGCTCGCCAAACGAGGCGTTACCGTGCGCATTCTCACCAACTCGCTCGCGGCATCCGATGAGAAGTCGGTGCATTCGGGCTACGGGAAGCGCCGTCGGCACCTGCTCCAGGCCGCTGTCCAGCTCTATGAGATCGAGCCGATCGCGGCAAGACTATCGTTGGAATCCAGCGACCGGTTCGGATCAGGCTCGTCCTCCGGCCTGCATGCCAAGACGCTTGCAGTCGACAGCCGCAGGATCTTCGTCGGCTCATTCAACTTCGACCAGCGCTCGGCTCGGCTCAACACCGAAATGGGACTGGTGCTCAGCAATCCGGTGCTCGCGCAGGGTCTGACCCGATTCTTCGATGTCGAAGTGCCAATGCTGGCGTATGAGGTACGGCTGGCCGCAGACAGCAACAGCCTGGAATGGATCGAGCGAACTGCGTCGGGCGTGAAGCACTACGACACCGAGCCCGAAACGGACTGGTCCACGCGGATGGGCGTCGAGCTGCTGTCGATCCTTCCCATCGAATGGCTGCTGTAGGCTGGCTGCTGTAGGC
>NZ_JBFUIU010000699.1:0-4553 GCF_056401695.1 Variovorax sp. P4_D9 | reverse complement strand
GCGGCAGCCAAGCCGGCGGCTCCGGTCACTGCCTCGCCGACCCCACCGGCGGCGGCTTCCGGCGACGAGGACGTGGGTTGGATCTGGCCCGCGCAAGGCTCCCTGATCGCCGGTTTCGACGAAGCCAAGAACAAGGGCCTCGACATCAGCGGCAAGGCCGGCGATTCGGTGCTGGCCGCCGCGGACGGCCGCGTCGTCTACGCGGGTGCGGGGCTGCGCGGCTATGGCAACCTGATCATCCTGAAGCACAACAACACCTACCTCACGGCCTACGCGCACAACCGCACCTTGCTGGTGAAGGAAGATCAGTCGGTCCAGAAGGGCCAAAAAATTGCCGAGATGGGCAACAGCGACGCCGACCGCGTCAAGCTGCATTTCGAGATCCGCCGCCAGGGCAAGCCGGTCGATCCGGCCCGCTACCTTCCGGTGCGCTAGCGCCATGGCCACCTCTCGCCCTCATCGCACCGCGGACGTGCGGCGAGTGGCGGGCAACGGTGGCATCGCACCCCCGGCGCACATCGTCGAGCCGGACCCGGACGACAGGGCCGGCGAGTTGCTGCCGGCCGAACTCGGCGGCGGCGATTCGCTGACCCTCTACCTGCGCGAGATCCGTCGCACCCAGCTGTTCACGCCCGACGAGGAATACCGCACCGCCTGCGCCGTGCGCAGCGGTGACTTCGCTGCGCGGCAGTCGATGATCGAGCACAACCTGCGCCTCGTGGTCAATATCGCCAAGAGCTACCTGGGACGCGGCGTGCCGATGGCCGACCTGATCGAGGAGGGCAATCTCGGCCTGATGCACGCGATCAACAAGTTCGAGCCCGAGCGCGGCTTTCGCTTCTCCACCTACGCGACCTGGTGGATCCGGCAGTCGATCGAGCGGGCGGCGATGATGCAGGCGCGCGCCATCCGCCTGCCGGTGCACGTGGTGCGCGAACTGCACCAGGTGGTTCGCGCGCGCCGCACGCTCGAGGGCGATGCCGATTTCCTGGCCCGCCGGCCCGAGGGCGTTCGGGTCGAGGATGTGGCGGCGCTGCTCGGCCGCGAGGTGCAGGAGGTCGCCGAACTGCTGGCGCTGGCCGAGGCGCCGCGTTCGCTCGACGCCGGCGGCGAGCGCGGCGATGACAGCTTCACGCTGGCCGACACGGTGGCATYGGAAGACGAGGGCGGCGACCCCACCGGCGTCACGCAGACGCACGAGGTCGAGAAGCTTCTTGACCGCTGGATCCTTGCGTTGAGCGAGCGCGAGCGCGAGGTGCTCGAAGGCCGCTTCGGCCTGCATGACCGCGACCCGGAGACGCTCGAGGTGCTCAGCGTGCGCCTGGGCCTGACGCGCGAGCGCGTGCGGCAGATCCAGAACGAGGCGCTGGCCAAGATGCGCCGGCAGCTGGTGCGCGCGGGCGTGCAGMGCGATGCGCTGCTGTAAGGGGCGGCGCCTGGGGCCGCGCTGCCCTGAGACAATCCGGGGATGACGGAATCGACAGAGAAAAAAACAGCGCCTCCCGCGCGCGATGAATGGTTGCAGGTCGAGTCGCTCGATCTCGACGCCCAGGGCGTGGCGCACAAGGCCGACGGCATGGTGGTGTTCATCGAAGGCGCGCTGCCGTTCGAGGAGGTGCGCTTCAACGTGCACCGCAAGAAGAACAACTGGGAGCAGGGCACGGTTACCGCGATCAACCGCGAGTCCTCGCAGCGCGTGCGTCCGGGCTGCCCGCATTTCGGCCTGCACGCGGGCGCCTGTGGCGGCTGCAAGATGCAGCATCTCGATGCGGCGGCGCAAGTCGCGGTGAAGCAGCGCTCCCTCGAAGACAACCTCTGGCACCTCGGCAAGGTGCGGCCCGAGAACGTGCTGCGGCCGCTCGAGGGCCCGACCTGGCACTACCGCTACCGGGCTCGCCTGTCGGTGCGCCACGTGGTCAAGAAGGGCACGGTGCTGATCGGCTTCCACGAACGCAAGAGCCGCTACCTGGCCGACATGAAGGTCTGCCCGGTTCTGCCGGCGCAGGTCAGCGCCATGCTGATGCCGCTGCGCGAACTGATCGGATCGATGGACGCACGCGAGACCTGCCCGCAGATCGAGCTGGCCTGCGGCGATGCGCCCGGCAGCACCGGGCTCGGCGTGATCGCCCTGGTGCTGCGGCACCTGGAGCCACTGTCCGATGCCGACGTGGCGCGCCTAAAGGCCTTTGCCGCCCGCAACGAGGGGGTCCAGTGGTGGCTGCAGTCCAAGGGGCCGGAGACGGTCAGGCTGCTCGAGGAGGGCGGCCCGGTGCTGTCCTATGCATTGCCCGAATTCGGCGTCACGATGCCGTTCAAGCCGACCGATTTCACCCAGGTGAATCCGCACATCAACCGCGTGCTGGTGGGACGGGCGCTGCGCCTGCTCGACGTCCAGCCCGACGAGCGCGTGATCGACTGGTTCTGCGGCCTGGGCAATTTCACGCTGCCGCTCGCGAGCCGGGCTCGCGAGGTGCTGGGCATCGAGGGCAGCGACACGCTGGTGGCGCGCGCCAGCGCCAACTTCGAGCACAACCGCCCCGCGGTGCCGGGCCGACGGGTGCTCTCGCCAACGACCTTCGTCGCCCGCAACCTGTTCGAGATGACGCCCGCGATGCTGGTCGCCGACGGGGCCGCCGACAAATGGCTGGTCGATCCGCCGCGTGAAGGCGCGTTCGCGCTCGCCAAGGCGCTGGCCGATCTGCACCAGCAGGTCGAGCCCCACGACGGCGGCTGGGGAGCGCCGAAGCGCATCGTCTACGTCAGCTGCAACCCGTCGACGCTGGCGCGCGATGCCGGGCTGCTGGTGCACCAGGCGGGCTACCGGTGCACCCACGCCGGCGTGGTGAACATGTTCCCGCACACGGCGCACGTCGAGTCGATCGCGGTCTTCGACCGCGCATGAAAAAAGGGCCCCTCGGGGCCCTTCGCGGCGGCCTTTACAGGCCGGTGCTCAGTCGCGCTCGCCGCCGAAGATGCCAAGCAGCGCCAGCAGGCTCTGGAACACGTTGAAAAGGTCCAGGTAGAGGGCCAGCGTGGCGCTGATGTAGTTGGTCTCGCCGCCGTCCATGATCTGCTTCAGGTCGTAGAGCATGAAGGCCGAGAAGATGCCGATGGCGGCCACCGAAATGGCCATCATGCCGGYGCTGGAGCCGACGAAGATGTTGATGATGGCACCGAACATCAGCACCATCGCGCCGACGAAGAGCCACTTGCCCATGCCCGACAGGTCGCGCTTGATCACGGTCGCCAGCGAGGCCATGACGAAAAAAACGCCGGCGGTGCCGCCAAAGGCCGTCATGATCAGCTCGGAGCCGTTCTTGAAGCCCAGCACCATCGCGATCAGSCGYGACAGCATCAGGCCCATGAAGAAGGTGAAGCCCAGCAGCACCGGCACGCCGGCAGCCGAGTTCTTGGTCTTCTCGATCGCGAACATGAAGCCGAAGGCGCCGCCCAAGAAGACGATCAGGCCCAGACCGCCGGTCAGTGGGCGCGTGATGCCGGTGGCGACGCCCAGCCAGGCCCCAAGCACGGTCGGCAGCAGGCTCAGGGCCAGCAGCCAGTAGGTGTTGCGCAGGACGCGCTGGCGCTCTGCCTGCGGCAGCGTCTGGCCGTAGCCGACGGAAGTGTCGAGGGTGTTGACGCGGTCGTTCATTGCTGAAAGCTCCTGGGTTGCCTGCAACGCTGCAGGTGGGCGCATTCTAGGGGGCTGCAAGGCCTGACCCGCACAAAAACCCCGCCATCCGACATTTCGATCCGCCCCCATCCTGAACGCTATGCTCCAGGGTTGCTCAACTTTCCTGGAAGACCATGAAGACCAAATCCTTTCTCGAGCTCGCAGACCTCAAGGCCATCGCCGCCGCAGCCGAAGCAGAGGCGCTCAAGAACAACTGGGCCGTGACCATTGCGATCGCCGACGACGGCGGCAACCTGCTGTGGCTGCAGCGGCTGGACGGTGCAGCGGCCCTGTCGGCCCACATCGCGCCTGCCAAGGCCCACACGGCCGCCATGGGCCGCCGTGAAAGCAAGACTTACGAGGACATGATCAACGGCGGCCGGACCTCCTTCCTGACCGCGCCGGGCATCGAAGGCCTGCTCGAAGGCGGCGTGCCGATCGTCAAGGAGGGCCAGGTGATCGGCGCCGTGGGCGTCAGCGGTGTCAAGTCGAACGAGGACGCGCAGATCGCGAAGGCCGGCATCGCTGCCATCGGCCTCTGATCCAGGTTCGCGACAAGGCAAAACGCCGTCCCTCGGGACGGCGTTGTTGGTTGGTCAGCGTGAAAAAAAAGCTTGGCTGATCGGCGAACCGTTGGCTAGCTACTTTCCGGCGCAAAAATCAGTAGCCGTTTGCGAGGCGGTCGTGGTGCCCGGCGGGCAGCGCTTTGTGCATGAGCGCACATCGCGCGATATGAGCCGGGAGTCATCGGCCGCATCGCTTGAACTTCCGGGATCGAATCATTCGCAACTGCTTGACAAGCGGTTTCGTTTGATTTACCTTAACAATATGATAGGTAAGGAAGCGCTAATCACCGAGATCGAACAGGCCGCGCAGTCGA
>NZ_JBFUIU010000698.1:0-4567 GCF_056401695.1 Variovorax sp. P4_D9 | reverse complement strand
ACATGATCGTCAGCGGCGAGGCCGTCAAGAGCGAACTGCTGGCTTCGCTGCCCGGCCAGAAGCTGTTCGACAAGCTCTCGGCATCGGCCGAGTCGCTGTTCGACGAAGCGCTCGAATTCGCCAAGTCGGTGGCCGGCAAGACCGGCGACGCGCTGCCGCTGGTGCGCAACCTGCCGTGCAAGCATCCGCAGGGCGACGCCTACTTCCAGTTCGCCAAGAACATGGTCGGCGGCATGTCGAAGAACTATCCGGCGCCGCTCAAGTGCGTCGACGCCGTGCAGGCCGCGACCCGGATGAAGTTCGCCGACGGAATGGCCGAAGAACGGCGTCTGTTCACCGCGCTGATGTTCACGCCCGAGTCGGCGGCGCTGCGCCACCTGTTCATGGCCGAGCGCGCCGCCTCGCGCATCCCCGACGTGTCCGAAGACACGCCGCAGCGCGCCATCAAGTCGGTCGGCGTGATCGGCGCCGGCACCATGGGCGGCGGCATCTCGATGAACTTCCTGAACGCCGGCATCCCGGTCAAGATCCTCGAGATGAAGCAGGAGGCGCTCGACCGCGGCGTCGCCACGATCAAGAAGAACTACGAGGCCCAGGTCAAGAAGGGCAAGCTCAAGCAGGACAAGTACGAGCAGCGCATGGCCTTGCTGAGCACCACGCTGAGCTACGACGACCTGAAGGACGTCGACCTGGTGATCGAGGCGGTGTTCGAGGAACTCGGCGTCAAGGAGACGGTGTTCAAGGAACTCGACCGCGTCGCCAAGCCCGGCGCCATTCTGGCCTCCAACACCTCGACCCTGGACGTCGACAAGATCGCCGCCTTCACGAACCGTCCGCAGGACGTCGTCGGCATGCACTTCTTCAGCCCGGCCAACGTGATGAAGCTGCTCGAAGTGGTGCGCGGCAAGCAGACCGCCAAGGACGTGCTGGCCACGGTGATGACCCTGGCCAAGAAGATCAAGAAGACCGCGGTGGTCTCGGGCGTCTGCGACGGCTTCATCGGCAACCGCATGATCGAGCAATATTCGCGCCAGGCGGGCTTCCTGCTCGACGAAGGCGCGACGCCGCAGCAGGTCGACAAGGCGATCGAGAAGTTCGGCTTCGCGATGGGTCCGTTCCGCATGGGCGACCTGGCCGGCAACGACATCGGCTGGGCGATCCGCAAGCGCCGCGCGACCGAAGTCGCCGACATGAAGTACAGCCGCACCGCCGACAAGCTCTGCGAACTGGGCCGCTTCGGCCAGAAGACCGGCGCCGGGTGGTACGACTACCAGGCCGGCAAGCGCGACGCGATCCCGTCGGAGCTGGTCAACAAGATGATTGAGGACCACCGCAAGGAGCTCGGCATCACGCCGCGCAAGATCTCCGACGAGGAAATCGTGCAGCGCCTGGTCTTCGCCCTGGTCAACGAAGGCGCGCACATCCTCGAGGACGGCATCGCATCGAAGTCGGGCGACATCGACATGGTCTACCTCACGGGCTACGGCTTCCCGATGTGGCGCGGCGGCCCGATGCACTACGCATCGCAGGTCGGCCTCTTCAACGTGGCCGAGTCGATGAAGCGCTTTGCCAAGAACCCGCGCGACGACGCGAACTTCTGGCAACCCGCGCCGCTGATCCGGAAGCTGGTGGCCGAAGGCAAGAACTTCAGCTGAAGTAGGGAAGCGACCGCTCTATGGTGAAACGCGTATTCCTGGCGTTGCTGCTGGTGCTGATGGTGCTGGCGGCGGCCGTTGCGGTCAACACCTGGCGCACGCCGTCGCGGCAGCTCGCCGTGGCGCCGGCGCCGAAGCTGGCGATCGATGTGCAGGCAGCCGCCCAACGGCTGGCCGGCGCGATCCGGTTCCGCACGGTGTCCAGCCTCGACAACCCGAGCGGCAACGACGCCGAGTTCGACAAGCTGCATGCCTACCTGGCCGAGCAGTTCCCCAAGGTCCACGCCACGCTCAAGAAAGAGGTGGTGGGCCAGAAGGCGCTGCTCTACACCTGGGCCGGCAGCGACCCCGCCGCCAAGCCGATCGCGCTGATGGCGCACCAGGACATGGTGCCGATCGCACCGGGCACCGAGAAGGCCTGGTCGGTCGACCCCTTCAGCGGCGCCATCCAGGACGGCTTCGTCTGGGGCCGCGGCACGCTCGACAACAAGGGCAACCTGTTCGCGCAGATGGAGGCCATCGAGCTGCTGATCTCGCAAGGATTCAAGCCGCGGCAGACCGTCTATCTCGTGATGGGCGACGACGAGGAGGTTAGCGGCCTGCGCGGCGCGCTGCCGATCGCCGAACTGCTGAAGTCGCGCGGCGTGCGCCTCGACTGGGTGCTCGACGAAGGGCTGCTGGTGCTCGACGGCGTGCTGCCGGGCTTGTCGAAACCGGCCGCGCTGATCGGACTGGCCGAAAAGGGTTATGGCACTTTCTTCCTGTCGCTCGACACCGCCCCTGGCCACTCCTCGATGCCGCCGCAGCACAGCGCGATCGGACGCATGAGTGCGGCCCTGGCGCGGCTCGAGGATCACTCGATGCCGGGCGGCATCCAGGGCGTGGCAGCGCAGATGTTCGGGACGCTGGCGCCCGAGATGAGCGGCCTCAACCGCGTGCTGCTGTCCAACCTGTGGCTCACCGGGCCGATGGTGCAGGGCCAGCTCGAGAAGAGCCCGAGCAGCAACGCGATGCTGCGCACCACCACCGCGCTGACCGTCGTGCGGGCCGGCAACAAGGACAACGTGCTGCCGGGCCGCGCCGAGGCCGTGGTCAACTTCCGCATCCTGCCGGGCGACAGCATCGACAGCGTCGAGAAGCACCTGAAGAGCGCGCTCGGCGACGATGCGATCCAGGTCAAGCGCTATCCGGGCAACTCCGAGCCGTCGCCGGTGTCGCTGACCGACAGCACGGGCTACCGCGCGATCGAACACGCAGTGCGCCAGAGCTTCCCGGATGCGGTCGTTGCGCCGGGCCTCATGACGGCCGCCACCGATTCACGCCATTTCAGCCTGGTGAGCGATTCGGTGTATCGCTTCTCGCCGTTCCGCGCCAAGTCCGACGACCTGCCGCGCTTCCACGGCACCAACGAACGCATTTCGATCTCCAACTACGGCGAGATGATCCAGTTCTATCAGCAGCTGCTGCGCGACACGCAACAGCCCCAGTAAGCCTCATTCCTCTTTCTCAAAGGACCTCACCATGACCCGCGCCGTCATCGTCTCCACCGCCCGCACGCCGCTCGCCAAGAGCTGGAAGGGTGCCTTCAACATGACGCACGGCGCTACGCTCGGCGGCCACGCAGTGCAGCATGCGGTGCAGCGCGCCGGCATCGACTCGGCCTCGGTCGACGACGTGATCATGGGCTGCGCGACCCCCGAGGGCGCCACTGGCTCGAACATCGCGCGCCAGATCGCGTTGCGCGCCGGCCTGCCGATCACGACCTCGGGCATGACCATCAACCGCTTCTGCTCCTCGGGCCTGCAGACCATCGCCACCGCCGCCCAGCGCATCATCGCGGGCGAGGGCGAGGTCTATGTGGCTGGCGGCGTCGAGAGCATCTCGTGCGTGCAGAACGAGGCCAACAAGCACATGCTGGCCGACCCCTGGCTGGTCAAGCACAAGCCCGAGATCTACTGGAACATGCTGCAGACCGCCGAGCAGGTCGCCAAGCGCTACAACATCGGCCGCGACGCCATGGACGAGTACGGCGCCGCCAGCCAGCAAAAGGCCACGGCCGCGCTGGAAGCCGGCCGCTTCAAGGACGAGATCGCCCCGATCACGGTGCTGGCCGGCGTGGCCGACCCCGTGATGGGCCTGCGCACCAAGGAAGTCACGATCGAGAACGACGAAGGCATCCGCCCCGGCACCACCAAGGAAGGCATCAGCGGCATCCGCCCGGCGATCCCCGGTGGCCTGATCTCGGCCGGCAATGCCAGCCAGTTCTCCGACGGTGGCGGTGCCTGCGTGCTGGTCGACGAGAAGTACGCCGAACAGAAGGGCCTGAAGCCCCTGGGCCGCTTCCTCGGCTTCGCGGTGGCCGGCTGCGAGCCCGACGAGATGGGCATCGGCCCCGTGTTCGCGATTCCGAAGGTGCTGAACCGCCTGGGCTTGAAGGTCAGCGATATCGACCTCTGGGAACTCAATGAAGCCTTCGCGGTGCAGGTGATCTACTGCCGCGACAAGCTGGGCATCCCGGGCGACCGGCTCAACGTCGACGGCGGCGCCATTGCGGTCGGCCACCCCTATGGCGTCAGCGGCCAGCGGCTCACGGGCCATGCGCTGATCGAAGGCAAGCGGCGCGGCGCCAAGAAGGTGGTCGTCACGATGTGCATCGGCGGCGGCATGGGCGCCGCCGGCGTGTTCGAAGTCCTCTGACGCCGGAGCCCCGGCCATGGCCGCGCCGGCGCAGCAGGCCTCTCCCGAGCAGTTCCTGGCCATGGGCCGGCAGGTGCTCGCCAGCCAACCTTTCAGCGTGCTGATCGGCGCCGAAATGCACACGCTGCGGCCGGGCTTCATCGAGCTGCAGTTGCCGATCGCCGACAAGGTGAAGCAGCAGGACGGTTTTGCGCACGGCGGCGCGCTCAGCTACC
>NZ_JBFUIU010000697.1:0-4577 GCF_056401695.1 Variovorax sp. P4_D9 | reverse complement strand
GTTCTTGCGAGACGGCCTCAAGGCTGAAGGAAGGAAAGCTCCACAACGCGGCTTTGAGTGCGTCGATGCCGTCGATGACCACCCGGCCGGGCATGGCCGCGAACAGGTAGCCCTGCTTTCCCGGATGGGTTCGCCAATCAATGGGCCGACGCTCTCGGCCCAGAAGGAGCTGCGCCCCACATTCGTTGGCTGACTTCTGAAGAACTCGCAGGTCGAACTGAATGACGCTCCAACCGATGATGACGTCCGGGTCGTTCCTCTCGAACCAGTCGTTGAGCTTCTCAAGCATGGCCTTGCGGGTCGGGCAATAGATGAGCGAGAAGTCCATAGGCTCACCCGGCTCAGGTGGCGGCTCGCCCAGCATGAAGACAACACGGTCTTCCGTACCGTCCAGCGCAATGGAATAGAGCTCCTCGTCTTGACTCGTCTCGATGTCCAGCGACAATACTATCAGCACCGGCCGGAAATGGGGCGCGGGCTTGAGCTTGCAGTCGACGATGGTAGAGCGGTCTGCTCTCCCTCCTTCCACCAGCACGCCAGCGGTGATGAACCGCTCCATCAGGTAGCGGTCGTGCGGGCGCACGTCGGCTTCGAGCAGGGGAATGCTCTGTGTCCGGAGGGTACGTGCCAGTTGACCTAGTTGGCGAAAGTGCTTCGCATAGACACCGACGACAGGCTCCCCATGGAATGTCTTCAGCTCAAGCTCACGTACCTGCATCCCTGGCATGGCGGCGAGGTGCGCTTCGACCGACGCCCTGTGCTTCGTTTCGACGAATGCGACGGAGGTCTGGGAGGTCAGGACCACTTTCATCGGCCCCGCATCTGTTGCCAGCCAGTACTCGATTTCGGTGCCGGCCGTGACATCACGCCAGCGGCGAGTGAGGATGAAGCCCTTGAGTTCGGTGGGGACCACGAAAGCTTAAATAATCGGGTGGCAAAGGAAGGTGGGCTTGGGCACAACCGATTTTCGCCCGGTTGTGGCCGCATGCCGCAGCCAGGGCGAGCGGCCCATTGTGGCCGTAAGCCGCTTGTGACGCGCTTCATGTTAAAACTAACGCCGACCTCTCTGCGTTCGCATGTGGCAAGGGGCGGTCGTCATGATGTTGTAGTTGTCCCAAACCACGATGAATGCCGCAGATTTCCTCCTCGCTCCAGAAGTCCAGAAGCTGCTGAAGGTCGTTTTCGCGGCACCGACCAACAAGTTCTCCGTCGCGGAGCTCGCCAAGAAGGCCAAGTTGGATGCAGACGAAGTTGAGCGGACACAGGAGCATCTCATCAAGAGCGGCATCCTGACCAGGCACAAGTCGGAGTCCGACAAACCTGGAACGGTCGAGGCGAACATGTCGTTCGTTTTCTTCAACGAGCTTCGGTCTATCGCTCTCAAGTCGTTCGCTGCCGCGGAACCCCTCCGTACGATGCTGCGTTCAAAGTTCAAGGATTCTGTTGTGCGCGCCTACATCCTCGGAGAAGGCAAGGACGCCACGATTGAACTGCTTGTGGTGCACGGCCAGCAGGTCCCTGATGCAGCGGAAATGTCAGCGGCCTGCCAGAAGGTCTCGGCGGCTATCGGCCGGCACCTCCAAGTCCACGTCATTTCTAGCAATCGTCACGACGCCCTCGCAATGCGCGACGACCTTGGCCGAAAATTGGCTGCTCCCACTGCGTTCGAAATCATTGCAGAAGGTGAAACCAAGGCGAAGCGTGGCGTTGAGCGCGGAGGCTTCCTGCAGAGTGCCAAAGAGAAGCTGGTGGCCCTGGTCAAGTAGCCTGCTCGCGCACTTCTGCGGGACGAGCCCGCTACCGCTGATTCAAGCCCGGAATCGGAGGACTGAGTTCGGCCTCTCGACGTGCGAGCTATCTGCGGGCTCGCATTTCCATCTCGCGGCGCAGCTCCTTTCTATCCACAGCTTCAGCGTACCGCCGCCTCTCGTCAGGGGTGAACGGTCGCAAGGCCGGCAGCCGCGTCATCGATGGCCGACCTCCGAAATGTTTGGGCGCTGAGCGAAGGGACGTCGATTCGCATGCTTTTCGCGGGTGCTCCTGAAGGTCCGGTATTGGCCGGGACCGTGAGTCCACAGATGCGCCGCTGTCCTTCGACCCTGGAGCTCGCCTGCCAAGGGCAAGCTTTCAGCAAACCTCGGGGAATTCACAGTCCCGGCCATGAGCGGACGGTCGGACCGCCCACGGAAAGCAGTCACTCGCGCCCGCTGGATACGCAGTTGCCCGGGGATCGACTGATCCTGCCGTGGGCCTCACAATCCCCGCCACGGTGCTCGTGCGAGCGGATGACGTTGTTCAATACTCCGTCGAGTAACCGTGCACAGCCCTCTAGCGAAATGCAGCGAACGTCTGCCTTGCGAGGGCACGAAGGGGAGCAAAGRGATAGCGGCGTAGCGTCGCCGTGTCTACCATGGGCAGGCGCCCGGGGAGGTAACGTGCTGCGGAAAGCGATTCTCGCGCTTGCCCTCGTTCTTGGCGTCTGGTCGATCACAGTGGCGCTTGCCGAGGCTCAGCAGGCAGGAAGGGTATACAAGATCGGCGTTCTCAGCCTCACCACATTCGAGGGCACAACGCTTGCCAAGGTGATGACGGAGGGCCTCGGTAGGCGCGGCTATGTTGTCGGCCAAAACGTTGTCATCGAGGACAAGTTCGCCGATGGGAAGGTAGATCGGCTGCCAGCGCTTGCCGCCGAGCTTGTGGGCCTCAAGGTCGATGTCATTGTTGCGGGCGCGGCAGTGGCGATTCGCGCTGCTCACGACGCCACAACGACGATCCCGATCGTCATGGCATTCAGTGGTGAGGATCCCGTCAAGAGCGGGTTTGTGACCAGCCTAGGGCGGCCTGGCGGCAATGTCACCGGGGTGACTGCAGTCGCGCGCGACTTGGCACCCAAAACGCTCGAACTGCTCCGCGATGCCGTGCCTGGGCTTACCCGGGTCGCGATCCTAACCAATCCCGCCAGGCCCGAACACGCCGAATATATGCGCATCGTCCAGGCGGTACGGCCTCAGGGTATGCAGCTGCAGGTGTTGGAGGCCGCGGGGCCCGATCAGTACGATGCAGCGTTTGAAGCAATGACCCAACAGCACGCCGAAGGACTCGTCATCTTCGGAGATGTGATGTTTACGCGTGATTCCGAACGGCTTGCCGAACTCGCGCGGTTGCATGCGTTGCCCTCCGTTTATTTGCACAAGTCATTCGTTGTCGCCGGTGGGCTGATGACTTACGGCCCCGATCTGCGGCAACTTCTCGATCTCGCCACGGAATACATCGACAAGATCCTCAAAGGCGCAGATCCGGACGCGTTGCCTGTGCAGCAACCAACAACGTTCAAGCTGGCTATCAACATCAAGACCGCGAAGGCGATCGGGCTGACGATTCCGCAATCACTGCTTCTGCGCGCAGACGAGGTGATTCAATGATTGCGCATCTCCAATCGGTTTCGTCTAGCTCAACTCATTGAGGGTCTGCTTTCGGGCGCCGCGACTGGCCGCAACGGCCCTCAGCTGACGTTCGCGCATTCGTATTCGGCACCCAAAAGCAGACGCTCGGCGTCGAAACTCAGCCCCGGCCGGAGGCCGTCGGCTAGAACGCCAGGTTGGGCAGCATCGTGCTACCACTCACGACACTTCTCCGACGGCATGCATGTACTGGTTGAAACAACGTGAACCGTTGGGGAGGTAGAAAAGGTGATGGTGTGCGAATGCTTCCCCCGACCACCATGCTCGTACTGAACGCGCCACTCAGCCTGGTTGCGATCAATGCTGACAAGCCTGCGCTGAGGAGGCGAGTTCTCGGTAATGACATCGGACGGATTCCACGGTCCACCCGCATCTGCGAACGTGCAGCCACGACAGAGTTCTTGAAGAGCGGAACTGACCTGCGGCGAAAGGTACGACATGGAAGCTGGCAAAGTAGGCTCGGCGGCACGAGCCGTGGCGAGAACAAACAGGCAGAGGACGATGAGGTACTTCATGATGCCTATCGTTTGAGCTAACCGGACCGTTGCGGTATGTGGCTAAAAGCCCAGAATGAAATGGCGGGCTTTTAGCCACATGCCGCAATGGGTCCGGTTGAGCGAATGGTTAGGCCTCACGGTTGTGACGAGGCAGTTGGGCGTTTCTGGCGACTCATCACGCATTGAGCTCAATAGGGTAGATGCAGAAGACCTCCTTGCGGCCTTGCCGATCAACTCTCGGGGTCATACTGGAACTCGCGGAGTTCCTGCGAGCAACGGCAGGCTTGAGCGATTTTCGCAGCCCATTGGATGGCTGCTTCGCGAGACGGGAGTTCCAGGACACAGAATCCACCGTCGAACTCCTTGGTCTGTGTGTAGGTCTCGTTCGTGACTGTGCCATTGGCGGCGACCATTAGTGGCGCGACTTCTTCGTTGATGCCACCACCGAACACATAGACGCCGGCATCCTTTGCCTCGCGGATGACGCCGTGTGCTGCTTCACTGACGGCGGCCATTTCTTCGGCGGGAACGTCCATCGCCGGTCCAGGGAAGGAAATAAGATACTTCGTCATCGTTCAATTCTCCGAGTGCGCCTCGGTGTCGCGTGTGAGGCCTAACG
>NZ_JBFUIU010000696.1:0-4579 GCF_056401695.1 Variovorax sp. P4_D9 | reverse complement strand
GCGCTGTACGGCTGGAGCGACCTCGTCTTCACGCACATCAGCGCTCGCGTGCCGGGGCCCGAGCACCACTTCCTGATCAATCCCTACGGCCTCATGTTCGACGAGATTACAGCCTCCAACCTGATCAAGGTCGACCGCGACTGCAACAAGGTGATCGACTCGCCTTACCCGGTGAATCCGGCCGGCTTCGTGATCCACAGTGCGGTGCATGCGGCGCGCGAGGACGTGCAGTGCGTGCTGCACACCCACACCCGTGCCGGCATCGCGGTCAGCGCCCAAAAGAACGGAGTGCTGCCGATCAGCCAGCAATCGACCTTCGTGCTGGCCTCGCTGGCCTACCACAACTACGAGGGCGTCGCCTTCCGCG
Source organism: Variovorax sp. P4_D9 (assembly GCF_056401695.1). Lineage (NCBI taxonomy): Bacteria > Pseudomonadati > Pseudomonadota > Betaproteobacteria > Burkholderiales > Comamonadaceae > Variovorax > Variovorax sp. P4_D9. The sequence continues at coordinate 4,212 of NZ_JBFUIU010000696.1, read as the reverse complement.
ACGACGAGAAGCCGCGGCTGCAGGCCGACATGGGCAGCGCCAACTTCCTGATGCTGCGCAACCACGGCCTGCTGACCGTCGGCAAGACCGTGGCCGATGCCTTCCTGAGCATGTACACCTTCGAGAACACCTGCCAGATCCAGATCGCGGCCCAGGCCGGCGGCGGCGAGCTGACGCAGGTGGATCCACGGATCATCGAGGGCGTCGGCCAGGCGATGAAGGTCCAGACCGGCGGCCTCGGCGGCGCCTTCGTCTGGCCCTCGCTGATCCGCAAGCTGGACCGCCTCGACCGCAGCTACAGGGATTGATATGAGGCCCCGACATCAGGCCGGCGTCGGGTGCATGCCCGAGGCGCCGAGCGCGCGCTCGCGCCACCACAGCACGAAGCCGCAGGCGAACACCACCGCCTGCGTGCCGATTAGCAGCGCGAAGCCGGCGAAGAAGCCGTGCGCGGCGCCGCCCGAGGCGCCGGGCCCGGCCGACACCAGGCTGATCACGCTGCCCATGAGGGCCGGCATGAAGCCCGCGACCAGGCTGCCGGTGCCGTTGACGACGCCGAAGGCGCTGGCCACATGCTCGGGCCGGGCGCAGTACTGCACCGTGCTCGGGATCGCCGGGCTCTGCAGGCCCCAGCAGAAATTGGCGGCGATCAGGCAGTAGGCGGCCTCATAGGGATCGTGCACGCTGATCGCCAGCAGCACCGACAAGGCCACGCCGACGCTGGCCGCCATGAAGATGAAGGGCACGCGCTGGCGCTCGATCCGGTCGATCAGGACGCCGCCCAGCAGCACGGCGAGCACCGTGGCGTACTGTGGCAGCGAGGCCAGCCAGCCCATCTCCTTCATCGAAAAGCCGCGCACCTCCTTGAGGTAGGCCGGCAGCCAGTTGCTGCTGCCCCAGAGGTAGGCCAGCGTGGCCGAGGTCAGCACCGTGATCAGCACCAGGTAGCGGGTGTGCAGGGCACCCTTGACGATGTCGCCGACCCGGTTCATCGCATCGCCGAAGGACTTCGGCTTCGCCAGCCCGGCATAGGCCGCCGGCATCATCACGAAGGCGATCACCAGCGGGATGCCCAGCGCGATGTTCAGCACGCCGAGCACGTGGAAGGAAGTCTGCCAGTCGAAGCTGACCAGCAGGTAGCCGATCAGCGGGTAGCCGAGCGCGAGGCCCAAGCCGGTGCCCATGTTGACGAAGGAGTTCGGCTTGCCGTTCTCGTGGCTCTCGAAGTGCGCCTTGATGTAAGACGAAGCGAGCGAGAACAACGGACCTTCGGACACGCCGAGCAGGATCCGCGAGGCCAGGAGCATGCCGTAGCCGTTGAACCACGGCGTCATGAAGGTGACCACGCCCCACAGCATCAAGCCGATGATGAGGCTCCTGCGCACGCCAAAGAGAGCGGCGCAGAACGGCGTCAGCACGAAGGCCGAGACCCCGTAGCCGACCATGAAGGCCGTGGCCAGCAGCCCCTGGCTTACTCGGTCGGTCGATGCGATTCCGATGTGCTGCAGGAAGGCCGCATCGGTGATCAGCACCGCGATGTTGATCCGGTCGACATAGGAGATCGCGACGATCACGAACAGCGTGATGACGCCATACCAACGGAATGCTTTGGGCTGCATGATTCAGGTTTCCTGTAAGGGGGGCAACGGGAGCCGCTCCCGCCGTCGGGCCAGTAGAAGGCGTGGCGCAAGCCGAACTCCGTGCCGCGCGAACCATGGTCGGGCGACGTCAACACGCCGCCGTGGGCTTGTGCCGCGCCATCGCTGTTGGTCAGCCACGCGGCGGTCGCATAGATAGCGCTGCGCTTCCACAGGTTGTAGACATAGCCGAGCGCGAACTTGCCGGTGGTCGGCTGCGGCAGGTAGGCGCCGGGTTCGCGCCGGTAGCGCGCATACGAGGCCTTGAATTCGCTGGCGCCGATCGGCAGGTTGAAGCCCACCAGCACCCTCTGTTGATGAACTCTTTTTCTTTACCTAGATGTCCAGCACCAGCGGGCCGCGCTTACAGCCCGAGACRCAGATCATCATGGTCTTGTTCGACGCTCGCTCCAGTTTGGTCAGGATGCCGTCGTGGTGGTCGACCTCGCCCTCGAGCACCTTGGTTTCACAGGCGCCGCAGACGCCTTCCTTGCAGCTGTGGTCCGGGTTCAGGCCGGCATCGATCAGGCTGTCGAGGATCGACTTGCCGGGCGGCACCTCAACCGACTTGCCGCTTTTCGCGCACTGGACCACGTAGCTCTGGGTCGCGCTCGGGGCATCGACGTGGACCGCCGCGAAGCGCTCGATGTGGGCGTGCGGATAGCCGAGCTGTTCGCAGGTCTTCTCGAAGTTGTCGAGCATCGGCGTCGGGCCGCAGCAGTAGTAGTGGCTGTCGGCGCCCTTGCCGGCGAGCAGCGCGGCGAGATCGGGCGGGCCGCCCTTCTCCTCGTCGAAATGCCAGGTCAGCGGAATCGATTTCTCGGCCGCCAGCGCGGCGATCGATTCGCAGAAGGCGGACTCCTTGCGGGAGCGCGCGCAATAGAGCAGTTCGACCGGCTTGCCGATGTCGGCCAGGCGCTGCAGCATGCACCAGATCGGCGTCACGCCGATGCCGCCGGCCACCAGCACCGAGCGCCCTGCCCCCTCTTCGAGCTTGAAGTTGTTGCGCGGCTGCGAGATCGCGAGCGTCATGCCGACGCGCAGCTGCTGGTGCACGTAGCGCGAACCGCCGCGACTCTTGCGGTCGTTCAGCACGCCGACCACGTAGCGCTGGAGGTCAGTCGCCGGATTGCACAGCGAGTAGCTGCGCACCAGGCCGTTGGGCAGGTGCAGGTCGATGTGGGAGCCGGCCTCGAAGGCGGGGAAGTCCACCTCGGGCGAAGCCGGACGGAACTCGACGCTGACGATACCGTCGGCTTCGTAGCGCATCGTGTGCACCAGGGCGTTCAGCGTGGGAGAAGACATGACTCGAACCTCGATGAAGGGTTTTTCAGTGGGCCGCGCGCAGGTCGACATCGAGCCGCGCCGTGGCGTCGATCTCGACGCGCAATTCGGGGAAGACCAGCGCGCTCACGGCCACCAGGGTCGAGGCCGGGTACGGCGCCCGGCCGAAGAACTCGCGGCGCGCGCGCCCGACCTCGTCCTTGTCGGCGATGTCGGTCACGTAGACGACCAGCTTCGTGATGTTGTGGATCCCGCCGCCGGCCGCCTCCAGCAGGGCCTGGACCTTGCGCAGCACCACGAGCGTCTGCGCGTAGATGCCGAGCGGCGCCCCGGCCTGCGCAGCCTCGCGCGTGGCCGGGTGCGCGGTCTGGCCCGAGAGGATCAGCTCGGGGCCGACCGCCAGCGCATTCGACCAGCTGGCATGCGGCAGGTCGGGCACCGCCTCGCAGGCGATGCGCCGCACCGACGTGACAGCGGCTGCGGTCATCAGGCTGCCGCGCCTTCGAGCTGCTGCTGCGCCAGGCCGCGCATGTGGCGGCGCAGGCGCACGATGCCAAGATCGTGCTGGTAGAGCTGCTCGTGCTGGTTGGCATCCGGCTCCATGTTCTCGATCAGCACGCGGTCCTGTTCGAGCACGTGCCAGTGGCGCGCCTCGAGGCGGTTCTTGTACAGGAAGCGCCAGGTGTCGCGCTCCCAGCCCTTGGGCAGCTTGCGCACGCGCCAGTGGAAGGCGCACGAGAGCGTCGGCGAGATCGGCGTATAGCTGCCGACGATGATGAAATTGCCGCCGGGGCCGCCGGTCTTCGGATACGGGATCTCGAGCCGCATCCAGTGCACGCCGGTGTCGGCCCACTCGGTCCAGTCGAAGTTGACGTTGCGCTGGCCTTCCTTCTCGAACACGAAGCCGGTGTCGGTCGCGCGGATGCCGAACTTGGCGGTCGAATCGCCCTCGGCCATCGAATGCGACTGCTTGTGCAGGAAGGTGCCATGCATCGGGTCCATCACGTTGTCGAGCACGTAGCGGTAGTCGCCCTTCCATTCGGCGTAGCACAGGAAGCTGGAATACTGGTCGTCGTCGGTCAGTTGCTCGGGCAGCACCAGCGGCGGCGGCGTCTCGACCGACTCTTCCGAGTTGTAGAGCCAGACCGCGCCGGCACGCTCCTCGACGTGGAAGAAGCGCGTCGACTGCGAGCCCTCGAGCTTGCAGCCGGGGCTGCCGGGAACGCGCACGGCGACGCCGTCGCAGCGCACCTCGACGCCGTGATACGGGCACGAGAGCCTGTCGCCGAGG
>NZ_JBFUIU010000695.1:0-4583 GCF_056401695.1 Variovorax sp. P4_D9 | reverse complement strand
GGTTTCGGGAACATGTAGTCGACCCATCCTGAGCCCTTGGTTTCGGCTGTTCGGATCATTGCGTCATGGAACAACTTACCGTTGGCATCTTTCTGACCCGTGACCTTGGTCCCCTCGCGGGCTGGGAAGGCGGGGTTCAACAAGACATCCGACTTTAGATCGTAGACGAACAAGTAGGTGTCGCCGTGGAACCACTCGGAGTCCTTCACTCGGAACTGCAAGCAGGAGCAGACCCAGGTCGAGCAGTCCAACCAGTCGCTGGGCCGGATGATGGGCAACTTCCGCGACGGCCGCTCCATGGTGGGCGAGCTGCTGCTGTCCATGATCGTGGAGGACCTGGGCAGCCAGCAGCACGTCATCGTCATCGAGGGCGATGCAGTGCGCGAGGAYCGGACCGTCATCATYAACAAGCCGGAGATGGATCCGGAGACGGGCATCACCWACCTGTCCAACGACCTGCAGCGCACGCGCCTGATGGTGTCGCTGGAGGACGTGCCGAGCAGCTCGAGCTAYCGCGGCCAGCAGCTCAACGCCATGTCGGAGGCGGTCAAGGCCCTGCCTCCGCAGTACCAGGCCGCCGCGCTGCCTTTCCTCGTGTCCCTCATGGATACGCCATTCAAGAAGGAGCTGGTCGAGGCCATCCGCGCCGCGGCCGCGCAGGAGAGCCCGCAGGCGATCGAGCAGCGCATCAAGCAGGCCGTGCAGGACGCACTGGCCAAGTCGGGCGCGGACATCAAGATGCGCGAAGTCGCCCTCAAGGAGCGCAAGAGCGACAGCGAGATCAAGGAGATCGAGGCCCGTGCGGTGCAGATCGGCGTGCAGGCCGCCTTCAGCGCGATGCAGGCCGGCGCCCAAGTGGCGGCCATGCCTCAGATTGCGCCGATCGCCGACGTCGTCATGCAAGGCGCGGGCTACACGCGCCCGAACCCAATGGGCGACGACCCGAATTTCCCGACGCCCGCCGGTGGAGCGACTACAGGGGTCGCGCCCACGCTACCCGTCGCATCGGTGCCACCCGTGCACCAGAACACGAGCCCGGAGTTCCCGCCCATCCCCGGCCATGGCGCCTCGCCCATGACTGGCATTGAGACGGCCAGGACCACGGACAACCTGCCGCAAGGGACGCCGGCGTGACCCTGCGACACCCGCGCATCCGCGACATGAGCTTGGACACCAAGCTCTACGACGACGGCCGCAAGGTCGAAGCCGTCGCGTCGTGGAACGGCTTGCGCTCGCGGTGGTGCCGCCTCAGTGAGACAGACGACCCGCTGCCCAGCGGCGAGGTCGCGCAATGCCAGCGGCTTGCCATTCGCATGTTGCGCATCCTGGCATGGACACGCTGCGCGCCCGCGGCGCGCATGGTCGATCAGGCCAAGAAACGCGCGGCCAGGCACACGACACGCACGTCTTTCGTCAGCATCTCTCGCCGAGGRGGCCCTGGGCAATCTTTCTTCGTYCGCCAGTGTGAAATCCTTCACATCGCAAGCTAGTCAATAAGTATTAGGGTATAGCTAGCATTGGCTACATGAAAGACAGGACGTTATGTGCATGATGGGTACTGCGCGCACGCTCCTGTCGCTCCTGGTTCTGGTCGAGGCTGCAAGCGCTGTCGCTCAGGTGCACAGGTGCACCGACGCCCAGGGCAAGGTCGCCTTCAGCGACGTCGCATGCCCGACGGATGCGAAGACCGCAGAGCGAATGCTCAGAACGGGGGCCATCATCAAACGACGGGATGCGGACCTCGTTCACACGCTGAAACCCATCGACGGCGCCAACCCGACCGACGAATCCTCGACCCCGGGTGGCGTGACACCGCACACCGGCAAGCCCGCCGCCAAGAACTAGCTTCCACCACGGGCCGAAGGGCCCCCGCCATCGGTCCAGTGCGGCAGAAGGCGGGTGCGTTCGTCGTCAAAGCGTGCGTTGACGCGCTTCTTCTCGTCTTCTTTTTCGCCAATGAAGCGATTTTGAGCCTTCAGCCTCTGCGTGTTGTAGTCGAGCCTTCGACGCACAGCCTCGGGCGCCTTGCTCAGGTCTCCCTTGTAGAACTCAAGCTCGAGGTCGATCTTCTTACGTTCTTCCCTTAGCTCGCCGACATATTCTTCGGCGACATGGATCACCGCGTCGATCTCGGCGAGCGCTTCGGAACGTTCGCGGTCATGCGTGCCGGCATTGGGATAGCGCACGAGCAAGGCGCGCTCGCGGCGGCGTTGTTCGACCTGCGACGCCGCCTGCCGGTCCCGGCGCTCTGCGGCTTCGTGCGCCGAGTCGGCAGATTCAACCAAGCGCCGAGCCCCACCCGTCGTGCGCATTTCAAGCGGTTTGCGAGCGATGCATTCGGCGATCGGACGATCCGTGTAGATGCGCCCGTTGGTGTTGACGCAGCTGTAGACGAGACCACCTGCGCTCGACTGCGGTTGCGCCTGAGCCGAGCCCGCCGACATCAGCAGAAGCGCGATAGTTAGGAGAGGTGTTCGCATGTCAACACAGCCAGTCGTCAGCGACGATGGAACGATTGCATGGGCCGGTGTTTGTTCGGACAAGGACCTCACCCATGCGCCTTGCCCATAGCTTGCACCAGGGTTGCTTTGCTCRGCGTGACGACGCGGCGTCGCCGCCTCAGTGAACTGGCTGTCCTTGTGGGCGCGAACGACCTCACTGCATSCGACGAGGCATGTCTCTGCGTCATCGGTCTGCCCTCGCCCGCCCCGCGCGTTCAGTGCTTCCATGGGCCGGCCGGGMGTCAATCGGGCGAGATCAAGGTCGTCRTCCGTCATCGCTTTGTCGATCGTCATCACATGGCGGTGAAYACGCGAAACAACACRGCTACGGAAACGGCCAGCACAGCCAGCAACACGTTGCGTCGCCAGCCGGCGGCAAACTGCTCGTGCTGCCGCGAACGATGGGATGCCACATCATCGGGCAGGTCGGCCAGATCGCTCTTGCCTTTCCACGAGGTACGAGAMTGGGGCGAGGAAGGCTTATTCATGTAACCCATTGTGTCTATCTGCGGGGTGGACTCAAAGGGAAAATTTCACATTTAGTTTCTCAGTTGGTAGTCCTGGACTTGAGACGTGCTCCACCGAACCCACGGCCAGGCGGCTCGCTACAGATAATACAAATGTGCCTCGCAACTGCGTCTCGTCGCTAGGGTCAAATCCTCAGCGACATGTTCTCCACCGGGGCGGTGGACAGTAAGTCTGTGGAGAAACACGGATGCTTAATTGCGACCCGTTAACGGACGGGCGTCGCGACGCAGTTCCCGCAAAAGCGGCAACGCGCCAGACCGGTCCCACAGATTGCGCTCGAAGATCCTTCCTGCCCAGCGTCGCGTTTGGGTACTTATTTCTTACACATCTTGCATAAGCGGACTGTGGTCGCGCATGGCGTCGCTCAACAATCTCGACCCATGACGACCAAACACTTAAGCATCAAGGTCGCGACGAGGAGGACCCCCGATGGGGACTATCAGTGGGAACTCGTTCAGCGATGCTCCTTGTTTCGCCGCAAGACACTGGCCGCGGCGGAGCACCRGTTTCTTACTCGGCTAGGGGCGCATTCGCAAGGGTTGAAGGAACTGCGCGTCTTAACCTCAGTGAATGAGGCTGGCACGGAGCTAAGGAATCGGCCCGTCGAGCGCCATCTGCGCCTTGTCTACAGTCAAGAGATCGCGTCTTCTCATGAGAAGATGAATCATCCTCCTCCGGACCTCGCGCGCCTGCTTCGGCGGGCTCCTTCATCTTTGCACTGGATCCTCAGGTCCTCCTTGACCCTCGCGTCCTTGGCGCCAGCTTAAGCAGTTGCTTGGCCTCCTGGATCGTGCCGGTCAGCCAGCGGCGCCGGGCCACTCAGAAGAGCGATGGCTCCTGCGGCGGTTGCTTCGGCCTGGCTCGTTCGACTTTGGGCTCCCATGCTTCAGCACTCATCGCAAGTCGGCTGCGGATGGCGCCTTTGGGCCCGAAGCAGTCGTCGCGGCATGCAACTCGCCTAGCGTATCGATCGCTGCGGTGTCGATGGCCCATGGCGTAACCGTTCACGGGCGCGCACCGGTGGCGGAGCSATYCGGYCTCGGAAAYGCGGTGRCGGSGCTGTTCGCCTGCGGGAATGTGTTCGTGATCGTGAATACCTTCACGATCGCCGACTGGSGCACCCCGYTTGCCCGATTGAAAGGGGGCGACTCCCGRGCAGAATCCCTCCGCCACGTGGACYAAAGAACTACAGAAGGRTTGAAATGAATGTCTTGATCGAGGGGCGGSCACTTATTGTTGYCATGGCTGTGGGCCTTATTGTTCTGGCGCTCCTTTATCACTCGTTGCGACGAAAAAAGGCAGTGCGGGTCGAGGCGAAGCGCCGGGTCGAGGCTGCGCGCCTGCGCTCKGGATATRTCCCGCTCGACGARRTGATTCCGACCCTCGAAACCCTTCCCGAATGGGCTACCCAGGATGAGACCGCAACGACGGTCGACGAGACGCCGCGCATGCGGATTCGCTACATCGACGTGAACGGCAAGAAGGTGCAGAACGTGCTGCAGGTACAGCGCCTCGACGTGGAGAAGCAGCTGATCGTCGGCCACACCGACACAC
>NZ_JBFUIU010000694.1:0-4584 GCF_056401695.1 Variovorax sp. P4_D9 | reverse complement strand
GGATGAAATCGCGCACGTCGACATGCTCTTGCCAGTTGCCCGGTGCAAAGCTGCGCCAGACGACTTTCCGGGGGTCGGCCTCAAGAGTCGATTTAGTCATGTTTCCTCCTTCGCTCTTTGCAGAGAGGCGGCGAATCGGAAGCTACTTGGGCTCCGATTGATTGGTGGAGGGCTAGTGTGGCGGGAGCGCAGAGTCTGCGATATAGACGCCATTTGCAGTTTGCAACATGTTGTAATGCGACGACACGGCAGCTATTGAAAGGGTGCACGATGCGACGCCCCGACTTCGCGAGCGACTCGACATGACCGTATCAGTTTTCGCCAAACACGACGAGGACGCGCCGATCTTTTCCGTTGCGGACGCCGGGCCGGTGGCCACCGAGGTGATCAAGTCGACCGCGTGCGCACCAGGCCAGCGGCGCATTTCACGAGACCGTGGCGGGAGTTCAGCATGACCCAGGAAGTGCAACCGGAAGGAGCGTTTGTCGCAGAAGCAGAGACGCGGGGCTGGCGCGCTGCCTTTCCCCCGGCGCAGTGGCTGCCTTCGTACCAGCCCAAGTGGCTGGCGAATGACGCCATTGCCGGCGTCACTCTGGCGGCCTACGGCATCCCGGTTTCGCTGGCCTATGCATCACTGGCCGGACTGCCCCCGCAGTTCGGCATCTATTGCTACCTCGTCGGCGGTCTGTTCTACGCGCTGTTCGGCTCGTCGCGCCAACTGGCGATCGGCCCGACGTCCGCGATCTCGATGCTGGTCGGCGTCACGGTGGCGGGCATGGCCCAAGGCGATCCCGAGCGTTGGGCCAGCATCGCGGCACTGACCGCGCTGCTCATCGCGGCGATGTGCATGGTGGCCTGGCTGCTGCGCCTGAGCTCACTAGTCAACTTCATCAGCGAGACCATCCTGCTCGGCTTCAAGGCCGGCGCGGCCTGCACGATTGCACTGACCCAACTGCCCAAGCTCTTCGGCGTCAAGGGGGGCGGCGAGGACTTCTTCGAGCGCCTGGTCATCCTCGGCGGCCAGATCCCGGAGACGAACCTCGCCGTGCTGAGCTTCGGTCTTGTTGCCCTCGTTCTGCTGCTGCTGGCGGAGAAGTATCTGCCGGGACGGCCGGCTGCGCTGTTCGTGGTGGTGGCCTCCATCGTGGTGCTATCGGTCACCTCGCTCGGCGAACTCGGCTTCAAGGTCGTCGGTGCCTTGCCTCAGGGCCTGCCGGACTTCAAACTGCCTGGCTTGCGGGTACGTGACGTGGAGGGCGTCGTTCCGCTGGCATTCGCCTGCTTGCTACTGGCGTACGTTGAGAGCGTCTCGGCCGCACGCGCCCTGGCCGAAGCGCACAAGTACGAAATCGACCCGCGCCAGGAACTGCTCGGACTCGGCGCGGCCAACCTTGGCGCGGCGCTTTTCCAAGCCTATCCGGTGGCGGGCGGTCTCTCGCAATCCTCGGTGAACGACAAGGCCGGCGCCAAGACGCCGATGGCGCTGGTGTTCGCCTCGGCCACGATCGGCCTCTGCCTGATGTTCCTGACCGACGGGCTGAAGAACCTGCCCAACGTCGTCCTGGCCGCCATCGTTCTGGTGGCCGTCAAGGGATTGGTGAACATCGGCGAGATGAAGCGACTCTGGCGGGTCAGCCGCTACGAGTTCGCAGTGTCGATGATCGCCTTCGTCGCCGTGCTTTTTCTGGGCATCCTCAATGGCGTGATCGTCGCGGTCATCGCGTCACTGCTGCTCCTGATCCGTCGTGCCGCGCACCCGCACGTGGCCACGCTCGGCCGCATCCCCGGCACGCGACAGTTCTCCGACATGGAGCGAAACCCCGACAACTCGCCGGTGCCCGGCGCGCTGGTGTTCCGCGTCGACTCGGCCTTGCTTTACTTCAACGCCGACCACGTGCGCGAGGTCGTGCGGCAGAATCTGCGCGCTGCCCCTCCAATGCTGAAGCTGGTGGTCTGCGACCTATCGAGCTCACCGCAGGTCGACCTCGCCGGCGCAAGGATGCTGTCGAAGCTGCATCAGGAACTCGCCGAAGCGCAGATCCAGCTTCGATTGGTCGCTGCGCATGCCTCGGTGCGCGACATCCTGCGCGCCGAAGGACTCGAAGAGAACGTGGGCTACTTCGGGCGAAGGATCTCGGTGGCCGACGTCATCGACGAGTTCGAGAATCGCAAGACTGCGGAAGCGCTATGAGCCACCCAATGCCAGCCGGCAGATGCGAACGGACGCATCGCCGGGCTCGGACTTGACGCTGAACCCGAGACGCCTTGCAAGGCGAAGCATGGGCTGGTTCTGCGCCAGTACGAAGCCTTCCATTGATTTCATGCCACGGCGCGCTGCCTCGTCGATGAGCGCGGTCATCAGTGCGGTCGCAAGCCCGGCACCGCCGAATGCGGAGGCGACAGTGATCGCGAACTCGCAGTTGCTTGTCCCGTCGCCTGCGAAGATCGCAACGGCGCTACCGACAATGTCGATGCCGTCGGCTGCCGGGACCGTCGCCACGAGCCCGACCCCGCCCTCGGGAAACGAGGCGAGTGCGCTGCGCACACGTTCGAGGTTAGGGTCGCGAACGGCGTGCATGAAGCGCATGTAGCGGGCGTCGTGGCTCAGGCGCTCGAACGCTTGCAGGAACTCAGCCTCGTCGGCAGGGCATACCGCTCGTAGGCGCACGGCCCGTCCGTCGCGCAAGGTGATGTCGGAGCTGGCAGCAATGCCAGAGGCCGCATCGCGACTCGGTTCGGGCGCTGAGTCGCTATTCATATGGGCACTCATGGTCGATCTCCTGCGAATGGGCAACGTCTTTCCCCCCACCAGGGCAGAACGTCCTCGAAGCGTACAGCGCAACGGTGCGCGCTGCAATCGCGGCCCTCGCGGCGGTTGAGTGCGCAATTTAAAAAGGGGTATGACTAGAACTAGATTTCGGCGATCGAGGCATGTTTTGGTTCACCATGCGCATTCGCGCCTCCGTCTTGCGCCTTGGCCATCACGGCCTGGCGAACCAGCCCAATGTGTTCGCGCAGCGTATAGGTTTCGCTGGCGTAGCTCACGGGGGCGCGGATCCGCGCGACAGCCCTGCTCGATCGGGGCCAAATCGGCAAGCCATTGCTCGATGGGCAACGTGCCGGTGCGCGTGCTGACGTCGCGCTCGAGAAGTGCCAACTCTCCGTACCAACGGTAAATGCGCGACCGCACCCGCCAGCGCACCAACCTCGGCAAAAGATTCGTCAGGGGCACGATGACGAACAACGCCGGCAATAGCAGCACGATCAGCCGTTCGACGTAGACGGCGACGAAGAACGGCAGGTAGCGGTGAAGCAGGCTGGGTCCAAAGCGGTGGTGTCGATTCGCATCGGCCGACACGGGAAGGTCCACTGTGGCAGTGTTTGGAAACGCGTCATCCGCCGCGCGCCAGACTCATCAGTTTTCAGGTCCGGGTCGCGCAAGGTCTGCCATATGGCCGGCGACTGCGCGGGGCCGACCAGGAATGCGGCATTGACCTGCCCCTCCTGCAGCGCGCGCAGAGCAGCCAGATTGATGAGAGGTACCAACTCGGTGTTGAAGTGGGAGATGCCATTCGCTGCGAGCAGCGGGTCCATGAACGCGCGTACGCCGCTGTCCAACGAGCACACGGCGAGTCGCTTGTAGCGAAGCTCATCGAACTGGGGGCGTATGACGTCATCACGATAGAACATCCACAGCGGTTCGTAGTACAGGGCAGCGATCATGGCGAGCGTTCCGCGGTCGGCGCTTCACCACGCCGCCATGCATGAAGGCCACATCGTGAAAGGATGGAGGCATTCTAGGAATCCGGTCCCGCGAGAACAATTTGCCGATGCGTATGCATTCATAGCCATCGGCAATGAATGCGAAGGGCGAGAAGCCGAGCGCGACTACGCTGTCCCGCTCTTTTCGGCTTGAGCCTTGATCATCTGTTGCAGGATCGCCATCAACGCGGCGCCGGTCAGGCCGAACATCAACACCCCGTTCGCAGCCTCGAGCGGGCCCAGCAGCTTCCAGGGCTTGGTCATCACCACGTCACCGTATCCGAGCGAACTGAAGTTCACCGCAGAGTGGTACACCGCCTCGTACAACTCGTCAAACTCGCCCAGCGCCATGAACAACATTCCCCAGATCATGATCTGAAGGAAGTTTCCCAGTATCAGCACGACCATCACGACCAGGAGCGAGCGAATTTGAACGAACGGCCCTGTGATGGCGGGTTCCCGGTTCGATTGGCCGTAGTAGTAGCGAACGCTCCAGAACGTGAAGGCCGCCTGCAGTACAAGGCACAGCAGGATGGTCGGCAGCCCGATCGCCAGATTGGTCAGCATGGTGTGAGTCCTCCGTTAGCCGTGTCTGAAGAACAGCGCATCGGATCGGGTGGCTCGCCAGTGTTCCAGCGCCCACACCGTCGCCCATGCATAGAGCGCCACCGCGACGAACAAGGCGACGCGCACGGCCGATGCCTTGAGCACATCCTTGCCGCCGGCGCTGTCCTCGATGGCCGGCCCCAGCAGCAGCAGCATGGTCACCAGCGACTGGACCCAGAAGGATGGCGGCAAGGCGCCGGGCCGGACCCGGAACAG
>NZ_JBFUIU010000693.1:0-4592 GCF_056401695.1 Variovorax sp. P4_D9 | reverse complement strand
ATGGCCTCAAGGTGCTCCGAGCGCTCGGTCAGCACCAGCACCTTGCGGCCTTGTTCGAAGGCTATCGTGACCTCGGCGGCGATGGCTTGCGTCCGGACCAAGTCATTGGCAAGGTGCCGGAACACGTCCTGAATGCCCGCCGTGGTCGGCAGGTCAATGCGGGAAGACCGTGACCTCGGCAGCACCTCCAGGTCGTGCGGTGCGCTGGCCGGTCTGGCCGCCGTGTGCCGGATGGGCCCGCATTGCATGAAGATGATCGGCTGCTGGCCATCACGGCGAATCGGCGTGGCGGTCAGGCCGAGCACGAACTTCGCCTTGGTCCGTTTGAGGATGGCATCAAACGACGTGGCGCCAACATGGTGACATTCATCGACGATGACTTGTCCGTAAGTCTCGACCAATGCATTGACCTCGCCCTGACGGGACAGTGACTGCATCACGGCGATGTCGATCCTGCCGGTCGGTTTGGCTTTGCCGCCACCGATGGTGCCGACCACGCCTTTGCCTGCGCCAAGAAAGGCTTGCAGGCGCTCCTGCCATTGCTTGAGCAGCTCGTTTCGATGCACCAGCACCAGGGTGTTCACGCCGCGCCTGGCGATGATGGCGGCCGCCGTGACCGTCTTGCCGAATGCGGTCGGCGCGCACAGCACGCCCGTATCGTGACGCAGCACAGCCGAGACAGCCACCTCCTGGTCATGCCGCAAGGTGCCGACGAAGCTGACATCGATGGACTCCCCACGATACCGCTCGTCCCGCAGGTCGCAGCGAATGCCGTTGTCCTTCAGCAATTCTTGGGCGGCGTCGAGGCAGCCGCGCGGCAACGCGATGTGTTGCGGGTAGTTCTCGGCATTGCCGATCACGCGCGGCTTGTCCCACACCGACATCCGCATGGCCTGGGCCTTGTAGAACTCAGGGTTCTGGAAGGCCGCCAGCCGGATCAGGCGATTGGCCAGCGCTTGGGGCAGCTCGCGCTTCTCGAAATAGATCAGGTTGGCTAGCGTCACGATCAACGCCTCGGGCATCGCGCCCRCCAGCTTCATTGACGCAGTGGCCTCACGCGTCCACGGCGTGGCCAAGTCTTCATCGTCGATGAAGGTCACGTCAAGGGGGTGAATGCCACCGGTTGCGCGCAGGATGGTCGGCTCGATGTCATGCGGTGCCATGCGCTGGATGGACGCAAGGAATGCCCACTGGTCGCGGTGCGGACGCAGATCGACATCAACGAAGACGCTGCAGCCGTTCTCGCGCGGGTGCTTCTGCAGCGGCAGGGCGATCAGGTTGCCGAAACCGCCTTTGGGCATCGTGTCTTGATTGGGAAACAGGCGGTCGTAGGACGCCAGCTTGAGCTGCCGGGTTCGTGCGCAGGTGTGGCTGATGACAGCCGTCCCCAGGCGCCGGGCGTCTCGTGCCGACACCCGCCCCGCAAAGAAGACCCAGGCATGCGCGCCTCGGCCAGAGCGCGAAATCTCTAGCGCCGCTGGCACGCCCAGTTCGCTGCAGGATTGCATGAACGCTCGGGCATCCTCCTGCCACTCGGCCTCGTCGAAATCGACCGCCAGGAAGTAACAGGTGTCGTCCTCCAGCAGCGGGTAGACCCCCACCGTGTGCTGGCCGGCCAGATGGTCATAGATCACCGCATCGGACAGCGGGATCAGGAGACGGTGGGTGCAGTCGGCGCATTTGATGCGCGGCTTCTCGCAGACGCCCGCCCGCCACTCGTTGTCGCAGGCGGGTGCGTAGCCCGATTTGCCTGAGGTCTTGCTTTCCCAGCGGACCGGATAGACATCCGTGCGACCATGGAACAGCCGCCGAAACAGCTCCACCTTCTCGGCGATGGACAGGCGTGACGGCTCGGATTCTGGTTTTGGCTCTGGGGCTGGGGCTGCCGGAGTGGGCGATGATGGCAGGCGCCACTCAATCCCGTGCGATTCCAATAGCGCCACCAGCCGGGCGTTTTCCGCCTGCAAGGCCGGGAACGCATCGTGCTCAGTCATGATCGCGCCCGTGTTTTGCGAGCAAGGTGTCCATGTCTTCACCGACGCCGTAGCCGATGTCGTGGCTGGCGTGGCGAACCGCATCCATGCGCGCCGACAGCGCCGGGCGCTGTGCCTGCGGCAAGTCGGCAATGGCCGTCAGAGCCTCGCCGAACATCCGCACCAGTGCGCCGAAGAAGCCTTCATCCTGCAAGCCCACATCGCGGCTGAAGCCTGATGCCTGCTCGCAATAGAAGATCAGCAGCTCCGCCAGCCCTTCGGGGGTGCCCACCGCCTTTTTGTAGTCTGCGACGGCCTTCTTGGCCTTGGCCACCGAGGTGTTCTGATTCTTGAACACATCGGGCCAGAGCCAGCGGGCTATGGTGACTTTGTAGGGCTCGAGCACGTCCTCGCCGAGGTGCAATCGGGTGTGCAGAAAGGCCTGCGTGTCTTTGCTGGCGGCGTAGAGGTCTTGCACCAGGGCGAACAGGCCAGCACGGTCGAAGTCGGCCAGCTTGGCCTTGACGTCGGTCCACGATGGGTTCGCTTTCTTCGTTGCCATATGAGCGCTCGTTTTCACGCGACGAGGAGGACACGGTGGAGCGTATTGTGGCTTCTTGTGTCGGGTTGGGTGCTTCACGCGGACCCGAGCTTCTGGCACTCGCGGCGCAACAGCGCGACGACCTCGGGCAGGTCCATGGCATCCAGCAAGTTTTTCTTTAGGAAGGCGGCCCACTGGGTTTGCTTCGTCGCATTCTGCGCGAATGCATCGCCCAAACCCGAGGGGAGAGTACTGCGCATTGCGAGTTGACGCCGCGCAAAGGTGGTTTCCGCCGCGATCTGGCAGATCACGCGGAAAGCCGAAACTGCGGTGTCGGCGTCGTCCGGCCCGAATCCGAGCAGATCAGCATCAGTTCGAGGCGAACGGCCTGCACGTGACGGGCAATGAGGTCATGGCCTGGCTGGAAACCTGGGGTACCGAGAGCGAGCTGCCGACGCCGGATTCATCGGCGCCGCGGTCAAGGGGCGATTGGCTCGGGTGGCGGATTCCGCCGAAGAGCGGGTCGCTCGCTGAAGGGACGCACCCCGCCACGCTCCCGCTGCATAGCGACAAGAAGCGCGAAGATCCGGCCCTCAAATGCCTAAAATACAGGGCATTATCAACTTATTTGCCTAATTTGGCGATTTTCTTCCCTGTGCCAGACTTGTGCTCCATGTGGCAAAAGCCTAATATAGCGGGCATTGAGTACGGATAATGCCTAATTTTATGAGCAAATTCGTGATGCCCCTACAGGCCACTGAGCGGGTTGCCCAGCTGGGACAGCGCATCCGGGTGGCGCGGATTCGGCGCGGATGGTCGGTCGCCGATCTCGCCAGCAAGGCCGGTATCAACCGAAACACCCTCACGGCGCTGGAACTCGGTAAGCCAGGTACGGCGGTCGGCGTGTGCTTCACGGTACTGTGGGCACTCGGCCTGGACAAGTCTCTGGACGCTGTTGCGGATCCCGACAGCGATCTCCACGGCAAAGCGCTCGAAGCGTCCCGCCGCCCCACGCGGGCGGGCAAGGCCCGGAAGGCGAGCGACGACTATGACTTCTGAGCGAGAAGCCTATGTCTACATTCAGCTACCCGGCACGTTGGAAACGGTGCCGGCAGCGCTGCTCAGGGTTCAGACGTTGCCTGACGGCACGCAGATAGGGCGGTTTCGCTACGGCGACCGTTACCTTCAGCGCCAAGAGGCGGTTGCACTCGATCCGTTCCAGCTGCCTCTTGCCAAGGAAGTCTTCGAGTTCACCCAACTTAAGGGGATTCCCGGTGCGGTTCGAGACGCTGGCCCCGACGCCTGGGGACGGCGCGTGATCGAGCACAAGCTCGAGCGCAGCGCGGCTGACCTCCAGGAAATCGACTATTTGCTACTTGGACCGCAAGACGGGGCAGGGTACCTGAGCTTCGGGCTGAAGGCCGAACCGCCCGCGCTCAAGCGCCAGTACAACCGCACGCACCAGTTGGCCGAGCTGATCGCGGCCACGCAGGCGATCGAAGAGGGGCGCCCAGTGGCCGCTCATCTGTTCGAACAGCTCGAACCTGGCACCAGCATGGGTGGTGCGCGGCCGAAGGCCACGATCGAGGACGCGCACAGTCTCTGGCTCGGCAAGTTTCCCGCCAGAGATGACCGCTTCAATCTGCAGCGGGTCGAATTTGCGACGCTCGACTTGGCTCGGAGATGCGGCCTGAACGCCACGCAGGCGCGGCTCCATCCGGTTGGCGAGAGTGATGTGCTGATGTTGCAGCGCTTCGACCGCGACCACACCGACAAGGGTTACCTCCGCTTTGGTCTTGTCAGCGGCTTGACTGTGCTCGACTGCGGTGACAGCCACCTGGACCGCGAGCGTTGGTCTTACCCGCTGATGGCCGACAACCTGCGCCGTTGGTCTGACAAGCCGGAAGCCGACTGTGCCGAACTGTTCAGGCGGATGGTCTTCAATGCTGCCGTGACCAACAACGACGACCATCCGCGCAACCATGCCCTGCTGCGCAGACAGAAGGGATGGCGGCTGTCACCGGCCTACGACCTCGTGCCCGCACCCGTGGTCAGCCTGGAGAGGCGCGACCTGGCGT
>NZ_JBFUIU010000692.1:0-4623 GCF_056401695.1 Variovorax sp. P4_D9 | reverse complement strand
GCGTTGGGGCCAGAGTCGGAGGTAGCGCGTCCCGCTTTCGCCGCCCGCGCACACGGTCTCGGCGCCCGCCACCTTGAGGCCGGTGAGCAGTTCCGACGCATCCTGGGCTTCGAAATCCGGATTGGCGGCGCCGAAGGCCTCAGCGATGGCCTCGTTCTCTTGCGGCAGCACGCTGCAGGTGGCGTAGACCAGCCGGCCGCCGGATTTCACCAGCCGGGCCGCGCTCTGCAGGATCGCGGCCTGCTTGACCGTCAATTCCTGCACCGATTGTGGCGACTGGCGCCATTTCAGGTCCGGATTGCGCCGCAGGGTGCCAAGTCCCGAGCAGGGTGCATCGACCAGCACCCGGTCGATCTTGCCGGCCAGTCGCTTGATGCGGTCGTCACGCTCGTGGGCGATCGCCGCCGGATGCACGTTCGACAGGCCGCTACGGGCCAACCGCGGCTTGAGGGCGTCGAGCCGATGGGCCGAAGTGTCGAAGGCATAAAGCCGCCCGGTGTTGCGCATGGTGGCACCGATGGCCAGGGTCTTGCCGCCGGCGCCGGCGCAGAAGTCGACCACCATCTCGCCGCGCTTGGCGTCCAGCAGCAAGGCCAGCAATTGGGAGCCTTCGTCCTGCACCTCGATGGCGCCGCGGGTGAAGGCATCGAGCTTGTTCAGCGCCGGTTTGCCATCGACGCGCAGGCCCCAGGGCGAGAACGGCGTGGCGACCGCCTTGATTGACGCCATGGCCAGTTCCTTTTGCACTTCGGGCCGCTTGTCGCTGAGCGCATTGACCCGCAGGTCGAGCGGCGCCGGCTGCTGCAGGCTCTCCACCAACGGCCAGAACTGGTCGCCCAACTGCGCCTTGAGCGGCGCCACCAGCCATTCGGGCAGGTTGTGGCGATGCCGTTCGAGCAGGTCGTCGGACTTGACGGCGTCGCAGTTGTCGAGCCAGCGCTTCTCGGTGTCGTTGAGCGCGCTCTTCAGGAAGTCGCGCGGGCCATGGAAACCGAGGATCGCCATCCGCCGCTCCTTCGGCCCGCTGCCGGAGGGCGACAGGTGGTCGAACAGCAGCTTCTTGCGCAGCACCGTGTAGACGGTCTCGGCCAGGGTGGCGCGCTCGCGCGGCCCGAATTCGCGATGGTCGCGAAAGAAGCGCGAAACGACCTGATCGGCCGGGTGATCGAATTTCAGAACCAGGCCGACCAGGTCGGCGGTGGCGTCAAGCAGGGCTTTGGGGTGCATCCCTGCATTGTCTCAGTCGCAGCCACCCCGATCTCAATCGGCGGTTCGGGCCCAGATCGCACCGAAGGCCTGGCGCTCGATCTGCTCCAGCGTCGGCGAATGTCCGGCCCACAGCACCAGCGCGGCGCCCGGCAGGCTCAGGGTCTGCTCGAGCTGGCGGCACAACTGCCAACGCTCGTCGTCGCTCATATGCGGCAGTTCGAGGAACAGCACGTAGGCGCGCCGCCAAGGGAATTCGCGCAGGTTCTTGCGCACCAGCCAGGCTTGCGAGACCGGGGTGCAGCGCACCAGGTCGGCGCGCAGTTCGCCGAGCTCGAACTCGCTCAGATCGTGGCGGGCGATGTGGCTGAAAAAAGGCGTGGCGGTGATCTCTTCCCAGGCGCGCTGCTCGGCCTCCTCCGCCGTCCGGGCCCGCTCGCGCCAGAGCTTGAGCGCGCGCTCGTCGTGCCCGCCGCCATACGGATCCTCGAGCAGGCCGACCGCCGTCTTCGCGGCCCACCAGCGGCTGGCCATGCTCGATTCATGCAGGCGCTCGAGCACCGCGAGCCGGGCGTCGCGGTCGCGGGCCGGCAGCAACTGCGCCAGGCCTCGCAGTGCGCCCGGGTGATTTTCGGTCAACTGCAGGGCGCGCTCGTAGTAGCTGCGAACGTCGGCCGATGCGTCGAGCCGCCGGGCGCAGTCGGCCCACTCGACCATCTCGTCGGCGTTGTTGCGGCCGGCGCTGGCGGTCAGGGCGGCGACGCRCTCGCGCACGCGCACCAGGTAGGCGTGGTGCTGCTTCCAGTCGTTCGCATGCTCGCGCCGCCATTCGCTGTCGAAATGGGCGGTCCATCGGGGCGCATCGGCGAGCAGGCCCAGCGCCGATTTCGCCGACCAGGACGGCAGGACGGGCTTCTCGTCGAGCGCTTCGAGCCGGTCGCGCAGCACCGGGTGGGTATCGTCGACATCGCTGACGCTGCGCAGCGCGCCGCGTAGCGCGGTGCGGGCGAAATCAGGCGCCACCGGCGCGCAAAGCTGGGGCACCATCGCCGAGAACGGACCGGCCGGGATCGGCTCGTCGACCGCCCGCGACCAGTGCGCGGGCCAGAAAACCTCGGCATACCAGGCGCTCTTGACGACGATCTCGGTCAGCGCGCCGGCCACCACCCGGGTGCCGAGCAGGCGCGCAGCGACGCGATCGGCCTCGTATTCGTCCTGCCGCGCCAGCGCGAAGGTCTTGGCGGCGAAACGCGGGAAGTACCAGCGGAAAAAGGCCTGCGAGGCGAAGGCCATTACGCCCTCGTCGCGCTGGAAGCTGGCGTCCAGCTTGAGCCAGGACATCCGCGTGCGATAGATCCAGGCGCTCAGCTTGCCGTGATTGCCGCGCAGATGCCCGTATTCGTGGGCCAGCACCGACAGCAGGCGCCGGCGGTCGAGCGCCATCAGCAGCGGCAGGCCGATGCTGAGATGGTTGACCGCGCCGCCGAAGAGTCCGAAGCGCGGCAACTGGCGGATGCTGGCGTTGAACTCGCTGTCGAGGTAGACGCGATGCACCTGCGGGCCGTCGATCCGCTTCCGGATGCGGTCCAGCGCCTCGAACAGCTCTGGCGCGTCCTCGCGCTCCAGGGCCACGCCCTCAGGCTCGTCGAAGCTCACCCACAGGGCGCGCAGGGTGGCCCACAGCAGGCCGACCGCGAACAGCAGCAACCAGCCGCGGCTGAAGTTGAAGCGCCCGCCGTGGGCCAGCCCGCCGACCACCCAGGCGATGATGCYGATCGCGAGCGCCAGGCAGGCGATCACCCAGAGGTAGCCCAGGGCGGCGAAGGCCGCGACGCCGCGCCGGTAGCCGCTGCTGTCGTCGGCGCTGGCATGCTCGCTCAGGCGCACGAGATGAACAAAATCCGCCCTATCCATCCCGACCTTTCAGTTCCATGAAGGAAATCACAGCGTGAACGACGACGACCTGCCACCCTTGATCGAGACCCCGCCCGGACGCTACCGCCACTACAAGGGCGGCGAGTACGAAGTCCTGGGCACCGTGCGGCACAGCGAGACGCTCGAGCCGATGACGCTCTACCGCGCGCTCTACGGCGAGCGCGGGCTCTGGGTACGCCCGGCCGCCATGTTCGGCGGCCGCGTGGACATCGACGGCTCGTCGCGATTGCGTTTCACGAGGCTCGAAGAGAATAAATGAGACCCCACGGATTGTGTCATTTTGTTTCTCTCAGCCAGGCCGCAATTGCTTGCGGGTAAACCCGATGTTCGTGCACTAGAACACGTTCCGCCAGGCTCGTCGCGGTGTCGTCGGGCAGCACCGGCACCACCGCCTGCGCGAGGATCGGCCCATGGTCGAGTTCAACCGTGACCTGATGCACCGTGAGTCCCGCCACCTTGCAGCCCGCCTCGATCGCGCGCTGGTGGGTGTGAAGCCCCGGGAACGCCGGCAGCAGCGACGGGTGGATATTAAGCAGCCCGCCCGCGTATCGAGCGACGAAGCCCGGTGTCAGGATGCGCATGAAGCCGGCCAGCACGACCAGCGCCGGCTCATGGACGTCGATGGCTTGCGCCAGCGCGGTGTCGAAATCCTCGCGGCTGGCGAAGTCCTTGTGCGGGACCACGGCGGTCGGAATTCCATGGGCGCGCGCGAATGCAAGGCCCGCCGCGTCCGGCTTGTTGCTGATGACGGCGGCGACCCGGGCATCAAAGCGGGCGGCCCAGCGCTCCTGCTCGGCGACCCGCACGATGGCCGCCATGTTCGACCCGCCGCCGGAGATAAGGATCACAATATTCTTCATCGGACGCGGGATTATCCGTGCTGCTTTTTCCGAGGCCGGATTGTCGCGGCGCGGACACCCCGGAAGCGCACGACCGTGCTAAAACCGGCGGTCCCGGAGACACGCCGCGTCCGTGGCGGTTCGATCAACATAGCGAGGCACGCATGGATTTGAGCTTCACGCCCGAAGAACAGAAGTTCCGCGAAGAGATTCGCGCCTGGGTCAAAGAAAACCTTCCCCAAGACATTTCGCACAAGGTGCACAACGCGCTCGAGCTGACGCGTGACGACCTGCAGCGATGGGCCAAGATCCTCGGCAAGAAGGGCTGGCTCGGCTATGGCTGGCCGAAGGAATTCGGCGGCCCCGGCTGGACCGCGGTCGAGAAGCACCTGTTCGAGGAAGAGGCCGCGCTGGCCGGTGCGCCGCGCATCATCCCCTTCGGGCCCGTGATGGTGGCGCCGGTGATCATGGCCTACGGCAATCCCGAGCAGCAGAAGCGCTTCCTGCCCGGCATCGCGAGCGGCGAGGTCTGGTGGAGCCAGGGCTACAGCGAGCCGGGCTCCGGTTCCGACCTGGCCTCGGTCAAGACCAAGGCCGAACGACAGGGCGACAAATACATCGTCAACGGCCAGAAGACCTGGAC
>NZ_JBFUIU010000691.1:0-4632 GCF_056401695.1 Variovorax sp. P4_D9 | reverse complement strand
GCCTACTCGCCCGGCGCGCGCATCCTGAGCGTGGAGTCGATCAACGCAAGTGCGGCGAACGACATGCAAGGCCTTGATGTCGAGGAACTTGGCGCGAGCCGGTTCAAGGAGATATTCCGCGAGCTCATGCAGAGCGAGAACATCGTGGTGGACGTCGGCGCCTCCAACGTGGCGGCGTTCATGACGGAGATGAAGCGCTTCAAGAGCGCCGTGGGTGAATTCGATTTGGTGTTGGTGCCCACGGTGCCGGCCGCCAAGCAGCAGCTTGACACTATCGCCACCATCGACTGGCTGCATGAGCTTGGGTTGGACGCCCGCAAGGTGCGGGTGGTGTTCAACCAGTACGCGAGCGACACACAGGATCCCGTAGAGATCGTCTACGCGCAGGTGCTGGGCTATGCGGCTGCCGACGGCAGGGGCAAGGCGATCTTCGAACCGCACGCCGTCGTCGATCACAACGAGGCTTACGAACTGGCCAAGGAGTCCGGCCAGGTCGTGCGCGAACTGGCCGGCAGCACGACCGACTGGAAGGCGGCGCGCGGCGAAGCCAAGCGCGCGGGCGACATGGCTGCGCTGGAGCGCGCGATGTCGGGCCAGATGACGCACGATCTCGCGGTGACCGCCCACGAAAATCTGGCGCGCGTGCACGCGATGCTGTTTGGGATACAAAGTGCGAACGACGTTGGCCCCGCGTCTTCCGGCAGGAAGCGCGCGTGAATCCGGCAAGCGCACAGCATGCGGCGTTGCGCATCCTGCTGGAGGATGTCGATCCTCTGCTGCAGCGTGCCGAGGAAGCGACTCAGACGCTGACAAAGGTGCGCGAGGAACTGAATGCCGATCTGACGACGTTGGGCTCGCTGGTCCAGCAGTCGCTCGATGCGCAACCGCTGTTGCTGGAGACAGGCCGCAAGCTCAGCGCCTCGGCCTCGCGGATCGAGGCCGCGATGCACGGTGGTCCGCTTCCGGCGAATGCCGACGCCGCACGCACTGGTGTTCCCCTCTGGGTCGCCTGCACCCTCAGCGCAGCGCTGTCGGCGGCGTTGGTCACGGGCACGATCTGGTTCGGAACGCGTAATGTGCTGGAGCAGGCGCGCGTTGGCCGCGCGCTCATGTCGGCGTGGCCATCGCTCGACGCGGCCACGCGCATCAAGGTTCACGAACTGATCGGGAAATCATGAGAAGCCCGACGCTTCGTACAAGGGTCGATTTGATGCAGATGCACACAACATGGCCGACGAGAAAATGTCGCCGGCCGTGGTGTCTCCGAGGAATGCCTGATCAGTCGTCGAACTTCTCGTCTTCATCGCCGACGCGGTTCGCAGCGCGTGCGCGCAGCGGCGCAGGCAGCCAGCGCAAGCCTTCGAGCTTGGTCGCGCAGTACGCGATGGTTTCGGGCTTCTTCATTCCGGCCACGGCCTTCGTGGAGTCGATGCCCGTCGCTTCTTTCACGGCCTCCAGTGCCTTGGCCTTGCTGACGCTGCCGAGGTAGTTCGCGGCCGTGGGTGCCCACCAGTCGGCCAAGTCGATGCCGAGGGCCTCGGCGATCGCGTCGCTCTGGTCGCTGGTGCGTTCACGGCCCGCCACCGCGTCGATGCTGCGCGCGGTGCAATAGGCCAGCAGTTCCAGCAGCGTCTCGCGGTCCTGGCCGAGCAGCCAGGAGAACATCGCCTCCAGGTTGCCCGGGAGCCGGTCGCCCCACTCCGTCTCGGCCTGGCCGAGGATCGCGCCTGCGGGGGAGTTCTCGTAGCCGGTCGCGTTCTGCGCGAGGCTGTCGTCGCTGGTCACACGCACGCTGACCTTCACCAAGTCATTGCCCCGGCTGTACTGGCCGAAGACGGTCTCGGCCATCCGGTGCACGAGCGTGGCCAGCGCCACCTGCGGATTCTGAGTCAGTGCGGCCTGGATCACGGCGGTGCGATGCGCGGTCATGTCGCGCATGAGCTTCTCGCTGAACTCGGGGCGCTTCCTCGTGTCCTGCGTTGCCTGGCGGTCGCCGTCTTCTCCTTCATCGCCACTGGCGTTGCCGTTGCCATTGCCAGGCCCCGAATTGCCGGCGCCCTGCCCTGCACCACCCTTCCCCGCCTGTCGATCCTGAGGCCGGATCAGGCCACGATGGACGGTCACGCATCCGGCGTGGTCGATGCGAAGCAATGCACCCGTGCGCGCCATCTGTTCAGGCGTCCACGCCTGCAAGGCCGCCCGTGCGGTGTCGAGCTTGTCGTCCAGATCATCCAAGGCAGTGGACAGGCGCTGTTCCTCTGCCTCGTACTCATCGGAATCGGGATCTCCTTCTTCCTCGTTCCGGTCATAGGCCTCGGCCAGGCGATCGCGCTCAGCTTCCATGGCCTCGATGACCTGTGCCTCCTCCGATGTCGGCTCGCGCTCCGCCTGCGGCTCGCTCCCATAGCGACGCAGCGCGAGGTTGTCGCCCTCGGTGAGGCAGTCCACAAACCCCCAGCCTTCGGTGCGCACTTCCTCGCCCAGGCCGCGCAGCTTCTCCATCGCGAGGGTCTGCAACAGCACGGAGTCGTCCAGGTAGACGCTCCTTGCATCTTCGTCCTCGGCAAAGAGGTCGCGGCGCACCGCCCCGCCCCGGGCCTCGTAGGCTTCGATGCCCACGAAACGCGCGAGCCGACTGTCGCCTGCGCAGGACTGCTCGGTGAGCATGCGCCGGACCGTCGACGCATCATGGTCGTAGTCCGGCAGGCCATCCCAGACGGCCTCCTGCGCCGCATGGTCCTCGGTCAGCGCGAGCGCCTGCAACTGATCCGGCTCGATCGCGTCGGCGCGGTACATGGCGAGGAATCGGGGGGCCAGACGCGCGAGCTTCAAGCGACGCTCGACCGTCAGCACGCTGACCCCGAAGCGGCCCGCCACCTGCGCAACCGTCAGGCCCTCCTCCACCAACTTGCGAAAGGCCTCCATCTCGTCCGCGGGATGCATGGCTTCGCGGCCCGAGTTCTCGGCCAGCGACACCTCGGCGGCGCGGGCGTCATCGTAAAGCTTGCATTCCACGGGCTGCGATGCGCTCCACTTGCCCTCTTCGACCAGCTTGTGCATGGCCCGCAGGCGGCGGCCACCGGCGACCACCGCGAAGCGTCCATCCGCCTGGGCGACGACAGACAGGCGCTGCAGCAGTCCCTGCGACTCGATGAGGGCAGCGAGTTCGATGATACCGTCCTCGTGGACCACCCGGCGCACGTTGGCGTCGCTGAGCACCAATTGGTCCAGCGCCACCAGCAGGTCGCGGGCGCTGGGTTCGATCTCCGCATGGGCGATGGCCTTCATGGGAGCCKTCGGCTGGGTGGCCTTGGGGACTCTTCCAGCCTTGGGCATCTTCGGAGCCCTCGCCCCGTTGAGCTTGCGTGGAGTCTTGCCTTCGGCGGCTATATGGGTTTCGGCAGCAGCAGTCATTTCCGTGTCCTTTGCAGTTGAGTTGAAGAGAGAGCCGGGCTTCTAGATCTCGAGCCCTTCAATGAAGGGTTGGGGTTCGCATCGGCCTCCTGCCTGGAACTGGCCGCCGTTCTCCTGAGTCTTTCGCCCGGTGAACGACAGCGACGGCGGGGACGGGGGAGCAAGGGGGAAGGTTTGTAAGGCGCAGCCTTATGAAAACCCCCTTGCAGGCGAAGCCGGTCCCCCGGCCCCGCGGGCGCAGAGTCACCGAAAAAGGCGAGAGACACAGGAGAACGGCAGCACCGCCCGAGGCCGACGCGCACCGCAACCGCCGCGCGGCGAGCGCCTCTACCTGCCGCAGGCAGGTCTGGTCGAAGGAGGTTCAAGGGACGCAGTCCCTGCGCCAGGGATGCGCAAGGCTGGCCAGCAGGCCAGTCCCCGCGAGGGAATGAGCGCGAAGGCGCGAACCTGGAGCAGCCCGACAGCGGCGAAGCCGGTGGGGCGCGCGCATGATGCGCATCAAGGCCGCACGGAATGGCAGCTTCTCGATCGATCTTGCCGACCATCGACGACCTGGCGAAAAACGCGAGCGCTTGAACCCTTCGAGCCGCGGTACTGGACGCGCTCGATACCGAGCTTGCCATCGGCCTGCTTCGTCAGGTCATTGCCGGTCGAAGTGGGAGATGGGACAAAAGCGCGGAACACGCAAGCGAAGGGACGTGCAGGAACCGTTCAATCAGGATCGCCAGGAGGCGCTTCGCCTCCTGCCTGACCATGTGGCGAGCCAAATCCTGATCCGGCGAAGCGATGCCGTCGAGCGATGCGCAGCGCGCGCGTCCAGCGCACGCTGCTGCAGTGGGCCGATGAAGGCGCGGCCATTCGCGAGATGGATCGGTTCGCCTTCGAGACGGCCTTTCCGCACCATCGAAGAGGGCCGCCTCCCGGCCACGCTGGTCCGCGAGATGGAACGGGAAGCTGCGGTCACGAAGTCGGGAGCAAATCCAGCACAGCTGGTGCTGGTCGCGGYAGTTCGGACAAATTCGCAAAGCAAGAGCCGGAGCCTGGCTCCGGCTCCGGCCGCGTCAGCGGCCGATGCGCCGCAACGCGAGCTGCCACAGCCCGGTGTTCAGGCGCACGTTCTCCCGGATGGCACGGATGCCCCGTGTGCGCATCGCCCGGCCGGTCGCCGTGCGTCCGCACAGACCGCCGCGCAGGACTCCCTCCTGCACTGCATTGAAC
>NZ_JBFUIU010000690.1:0-4656 GCF_056401695.1 Variovorax sp. P4_D9 | reverse complement strand
ACGTTGCTGGTCGGCCAACGACAGTCGAATAAGTTCGGCCTGTTCGATGGCTCGCGCGGCTGCATCCCGGGCTGCCTCAACGACAAAATCACTCAGAGTCCGGCCTTGCAACTCTGCCGCGCGCTTGAGCAACGTGTGCAGGTCCGGGGTAATTCGGGCTTCAAGCCGAGCGGTGGAAGCGGCAGGCATATCGATGTCCTCTCTGGGCAAAATGTACGGCAATTTGCCGGAACAGTCAATGCATCGTTGCCTCATGCCCCTACGGACTGATCCTTGGCACGGCGCGCGATGCGATAGCCAGGATTACGCTTTGTCGTGCCTCCGTGTTCCGGAGTCCAGGGTCAGGCCCGTGGCGTGCGGTTGCGCGATCATTCGGCCCCACTGCTCCAGGGTCTCGGGTGGCACCTCGCTGCGAATAGACGCCGACGTCTCGGCCTCGAGACGGGCGAGGGCGGCGGAAATCAAGGCGCGGATGGCCCGGTCGTGGAAGTCTCGCGAGTTGCGCGGGGCGAAGCGGATTGGCGCTCGAACTCAGCGCGCATTCGATCCCCCAGAAGATCATCTGCGAATCACAGCCGCACCGTGCGGCCCTACACAGCGGACGACACCCCTGGCGCAAGTGACTTCCGGCGGATGGGCGACTGGCGGACGGACGACTTTCGGATGCACGACGGTGGGCGTCTCGACGACTGGCGGCTTCCGAACTTCGACGGCGCCGCGTGGCCCAACGCAGCCCTCCCGGTAGGCCGCTGGATTCGCCCCCTGCCGTCCGGCGCGGCGTTCTGCCCGGCCCATGGTATCATATGAGATACCATGGAAGTCATTTTCTACGCTCGCAGCAATGGTGATGAGCCGTTGACAAAATGGCTGCACGAGCTGCGGGACGTGCAGGCACGCGCCATCATCTTGGCCCGCCTTCGTCGAATTGCAACGACTGGGGTTCTCGGCGACTACAAGAGCGTCGGAAAAGGCGTCGGCGAACTTCGAATCGACCATGGCCCGGGGTATAGGGTGTATGCCTACCGAGACGGCCCCTTGGTCCTGCTGCTGCTATCGGGGAGCTCCAAAGGCGACCAGAAGGCTGCCATTGCCCAAGCAACTGCCTATTTGAAAGACTGGAAAGAAAGGAACGCATGATGTCAACAAGCAAGAAGTCTGCTGGCCGCCGGCTGGATGAAGTCGTGGGGGAGTTTCTCCAAACCCCCGATGCGCGGGCAGCCTACGTGGAGGCTGTGCTTGCCGACGGCGACGTGGCAACGCTGCGAGCGGCACTGCGCGATGTGGCGCGTGCACAAGGTATGGCGGATGTAGCGCGGCGCGCCGGAGTGGGCGAGAAGTCGCTTTTTCGCGCCTTGGGCGATGCGGGCAACCCGCGCCTTGATACGTTGTACAAGGTGCTGGCTGCCACTGGCATGCGCCTCCACGTCACTGCTGCGTGACCAAAGCAGCGCTGGGTATCGAAGCGCCTGAGATGCGCGGATTGGCTATGCGGGCGCTTGYTGGTTGCATGGGGTCGCTCTCGCAAGCCCGGCATCTTCGCTAACACCGAGTTATCGCAGCAAACCAAGGGCGCATGGCCGGTCAGTTGCAATCGGCTCCCGAGGTGATCATGACCGGCACGGCTGGGCAACTGACGCGCTTGCATGGAAGAGCGTGGAATGTTGACGCGAAGTCATTTGATAGAGACGATCGCTGGTGATGCTTCTGGCTCAGCTCCGTGCGAAACGGAGCAATCATGCGGATCACCCAGCCGGATGCGACGGGTGTTGCGGGTGATCACGGCAGCCACCTTGAGCAGCCCGATACGCAGCGTATCGACCTGCGCGGTGGCCAGCACCGTGCCCTGCAGCGCGCGCACGCAGCCGCTCGATGAGTACGTAGCCCWGCGCGGCCAGCAGCATTCGAAGCTGGTTGGCAGCGAWGACATGACAACYGGTGCGTGTGGCGAACAGGCCGACCTGCGCTTCCTTGATGCGGTTCTCTGCCTCGCCGCGCTGGCAGTAAAGGCCGTCGTAGAGCGCCGTGGCATCACCGTGCRGGTTTGTCACCACGAAKCGSGGGTTGTGGCCCTGCTCGCCCCACTYCAGCCGCGTGATCACGCGCCGCTCACGCKCCCAGCTCTGCGCGGCGTAGCTGAGTTCGTCAATCATATCAGTCGCTGCTTGTGGCCTGTGCGCTCGTACTCGTCCTTCAGCGCCAGTTGCGCGAACGCGACCTGAGCCTCCAGGCGTGAGTTGCGCGCCAGGCCGATGATGTAGTGCACGCCCGAGCGCTCGCASCAGTTGATCACGCGCTGGCGGCAGAACCCCGAGTCGCCACGAAACACGATGCGCACGTCGGGCCARGCCTGGCGCAGCCGCGTGACCAGCAGCTTGAGGATCGCCGCGGTGTGCTGCGCTGCATCGATGCGGCTTGGGCGCAGGTAGGCGCACAGCAGCTGCTGGCCGCAGAACACGTACAGCGGCAAGTTGCAGTAGTGTCGTAGTAGCGTTGAAGAAGCGCTGCTCCTGCTGGCCGTGCAGCGGGTTGTCCGTGGCGTCAAAGTCCAGCACCAATTCTTCGGGCGCGGTCTCGAAGCTCGCGATGAACTGCTCGACCAGCAAGCGGTGCAGCCGCACAGCGGTGGCACGATCGGCCCAGTTCTCCAGGCGACAAAGTGTCGGTGCGCTGGCCACCTCGCGGTCCACGCCCACGGCCGTCTGCATGGCCACGTCCTGGCGCAGTGGCAAAGAAGAAAGCGAATCCATCGCGGATCGACGTCAAGGGCAAGCTAGAAGCCCGCATCGCCCGGCTCGGACAGCTATTTGCGGACGACCGCGGCGCCATTGGGCCCTGCGCACCCCGCGCGGTAGACACCATTGACGCAAGTGACCTTGGGCGGCGGGGGCTTTCTGGCCACGACGGCGCCGTTCGGGCCGGCGCACCCCGCGCGATAGACGCCCTTGACGCACGCGGCCGCCGAAGCGTCCAGGGGCATCAAGGTCATCATTCCCAAGGCTGCCGTTGCCGCCAGCAAGGATCCATTTTTCAAAGCTCTCTCCTGTGAAGTTCAGGCTGGCGATCGCCAGCATTGCTCGTGATGCCACGATGCTTCGTGGCTCCTACGTTCGTGCCGGGACGGCGGCGCGACGGAGAATGACGTGAGATTGACTGGCGGTACGGCGACCAGCGCACCTTGATACCGAACGAGGCCTGCACCGAGGCCTTGACGGTGGCGTCTCCTCCGATGTCCCACAGATGCCCAAATTCGCCGTAGAGGCTCGTCGCTGGTGTCAGGGCGGCCACCTCGCCAGCGCTGTAGCTGCCCCCGCTCGCAATCGCGGTCACTCCCGCCGGGCCGATGAAGGTGGCCACATCGTCCCCGATGCTCGCGTGGGTTCACGCGCCCATGGGGATGCAGCCGACCGGCCCCCGTGGCGAGGTCGCTCTTCACGCGGACGCCCAGGCGGCCGATCCAGCCATTGCCCGGGCCCTATGGTACACGCGCGCCATTGAGGATCAGGTCGTCGAAGCTGCTGTGCTGCCAGGCGAGCTGCGACTGCGGCTCGATGCTCCAGCGCGCGTCGAGGGTGAACGTCCTTGCCCGTCTCCACCGAAGCCATGAAGCTGCTGGCCTTGCCCAGCCCACGCTCGACAGACCGAACTCCACACCCACCGAGACGTTGCATTCAAGGTCTCCTGCAATTGCAGCGTTGTCATTGATGAGTTGTCGAGCCCGCGTCCTGAAAGGCGGTTATTTGGGGAACATCAGCTGCGCCTGGAGTCTCAGCGCCCAGCGGGGTGCGTTGTCGGGTCGCTCGACGTTGTAGTAGGCAGAGGCCTGCAGGTTTACCGGCAGCTTGCCAAAGCGGACAATCTTGCCGACCCCTCCGCCCACGGGCACGGTCCACTTCTGGCCTCCGGCCGCCTCCCAGTTCGCGGTGATGAGCGGCGACGAGGTCAGGTAGAAGCCTCCCGGAAAGTTGTAGTTCAGGAACGGCTGCAAGGTCAGCTGGTTGATCTTCGGATCGGTCGACGAGCTGCTCACCGACCAGATGTTGTTGATCAACGCGCCATAGACCCAGGGACTGCCTTTCTCGAGCCGAAGCACGACGGCAGTCGGGCCAAGGCCCCATCGATCGTTGCCGAGCCGGTCGTTGGTGTGCGTGGGCAGCTGCGCCACGGCGCCGACGCCCCAGATCCAGCTGCCTGAGTTCTTCGGTGACAGGAAGCCGTTGAGCTGGATGTCTCCGAGACCGAAGGTGGAGCCTTCGAAAGGTGAGGAGGCCGGCTGCCAGATCAGCGGCACGATGGTCCGCGAGATCAGGTTCCAATCCTCGTTGAGGCTGAAGGGCACGACCGGCTGGATGTTGAGAACGTTCTGCGTGCGCTGCTCCGGCCCTGTGTCGAAGTTGGTGTTGAGCTGAAATGGCACGCTGATCAAACTGGCCAGCGGGTTCTGCGCCGCCTTGGCGAGTTCCTCATTGCTTTGTTGCGCATGGGCAGACGCTGAGAAAAGGGCTGCCACCATCACGCTGAGGGCCCAAGTCCGTGGGCGGGAGAAGAGGGCCACCCTCCGAAAAAACTTCATGTCCAAGGCGCTCACTGTGGTGCAGCACGCAGCGCGCCGAATCGACGCGCGAATGCCTCCGACCATTTGTTGAAGGCGTCCTGCGC
>NZ_JBFUIU010000689.1:0-4667 GCF_056401695.1 Variovorax sp. P4_D9 | reverse complement strand
GTGCTGCTGGTCGACGAACTGGCGCACTCCAACGCACCGGGCTCGCGCCATGCCAAGCGCTGGCAGGATGTGCAGGAGTTGCTGGCCGCCGGCATCGAGGTCTGGTCGGCGCTCAACGTGCAGCATCTCGAGAGCCTCAACGGCACGGTCGGTGCGATCACCGGCGTCCGGGTGCACGAGACCGTGCCCGACACGGTGCTCGACGAGGCCGACGAGGTAGTGCTGGTCGATGTGACGTCCGACGAGCTGATGGCGCGGCTGGCGGCCGGCAAGGTCTACCTGCCGCAGCAGGCCGAGCGGGCGGCGCAGAACTTCTTCCGCAAGGGCAACCTGATCGCGCTGCGCGAGATCGCGCTGCGGCGCACCGCCGAGCACGTGGAGGACGACGTGCGCGGCTGGCGGGTCGAGCAGTCGGGTCCGCAGGGCGATGCGGGGCCCCCGGCCTGGAACACCTCGGGCGCAATGCTGGCGTGTGTCGGCCCGCACGAAGGCGCGGGGCAGACGGTGCGCACGGCGGCACGGCTGGCCGGTCAGCTCAATGTGCGCTGGCACGCCGCCTACGTCGAGACGCCGCGGCTGCAACGGCTGGCCGCCGGGCAGCGCGACCGCATCCTCGCGGTGCTGAAGCTGGCCGAGCAGCTGGGGGCGCAGACCGCGGTGCTGACCGGCGTCGACGTCGCCGAGGCCCTGGCGGCCCAGGCGCAGCAGCTCAATTGCGCCACGCTGGTGGTCGGCCGGGCCGAGCCGGCCCGGGGCTGGGACCGCTGGTGGCCGTCGCCCACGCTGGTGCGCGAACTGGCGCGCTATGCCCCGACGATCGACATCGTCGAGGTCGCGCGCGCCGATAGTTCGCGCCGCCTGGCCGATCTCCGGACCCCGGCTGCGCGAGGCGATGGCGAGTCGTCCGACAAGGCCGACGCGCCGCCGGCACGCTGGCCCAGCTACGCCTGGGCGGCGGCGGTCGCCTTCGCCATCACCTTGGTGGCGACGCCGCTGGCGGGCGTGCTGGAACTGACCAACATCGTGATGCTGTTCCTGCTCGGCGTGGTCGGCGTGGCGATGCGCTTCGGCCGCGGGCCGGCCGCTTTCTCGGCCCTGCTCAACGTGGCGGCCTTCGACTTCTTCTTCGTCTCGCCGCGACTGTCGCTGGCGGTCAGCGACGTCCAGTATCTGGTCACCTTCGCCGTCATGCTCGGCGTCGGCTTGCTGGTGGGGCAGCTCACCGCGGGGCTGCGCTTCGCGGCGGGCGTGTCGAGCAGCCGCGAGCGCCGCGCCCGCTCGCTGTTCGAACTGACACGCGAGCTGTCGGCGGCGCTCGAGAGCTCGCAGGTGGTCGCCCTGGGCGCGGCGGCGGTGCAGGGCCATTTCGGCGGCAAGGCGGTGGTGCTGGTGACCGATGCCAACGACCGGCTGCTGATGCCCCGGCCGGCGCCCCCGGGCTTCGATCCGAGCGTGGCCGACTGGAGCTTTCGCCACGGGCAGCCGGCCGGGCTCAGTACCGCCACGCTGGCCGCGCAGCCCTGGCACTACGTGCCGCTGCAGGCGCCGATGCGCGTGCGCGGCGTGCTGGCGCTGGAGCCCGCGCAGGCGCGCTGGCTGCTGATCCCCGAGCAGGCGCAGCAGCTCGACACGCTGGCGCGGCAGATCGCCATCGCGCTGGAGCGGGTGCACTACGTCGAGGTGGCGCAGCAGGCGGTGGTCGAGATGGAATCCGAACGCCTTCGCAATGCGCTGCTGGGCGCAATCTCGCACGATGTGCGCACGCCGCTGACGGCGCTGATCGCGCTCGCCGAATCGCTGCAGACGCTGCCCGAGGGCGGCGATGCGCAACGTGCCGCGGCGCGCGCGATCGTCGCCCAGGCGCACCAGTTGCACGCGCTGGTCAGCAACCTGCTGGACATGGCGCGGCTCGAGAGTGGCATTGCCGGCGGCGCGGTGAACCTTCGCCGCGACTGGCAATCGGTGGAGGAAGTGGTCGGCTCGGCCATTCGGGCGGCACGCCCGGCACTCGGCGAAATGGCGGTGCAGACCGCGCTGCCGGCCGACCTGCCCCTGGTGGAGTTCGACGCGGTGCTGATCGAACGGGTGCTGGTCAACCTGCTCGAGAATGCCGCCAAGTACGGCGCCGCGCCGATCGAGGTCGGCGCGCAGGCCGAAGAACGCGCGCTGGTGCTGCGGGTCCGGGACCACGGACCCGGCCTGCCGGGTGGGCTGCTGGGGCGCGAACGGACCTTGTTCGACAAGTTCACGCGGGGCCAGGCCGAGTCGGCGACGCCGGGCGTCGGGCTCGGGCTGGCGATCTGCAAGGCGGTGGTCGATGCCCATGGCGGCGAGATCGCGGCGGCCAATGCGCCGGGCGGTGGGGCAGAATTCACGGTGACGCTGCCGCGGCGACCACCGCCGGAGTCCGTCGAATCGATCGAACCCAGCCCCTGAACCCGCCATGCCCGCACCCGTCGCCATCGTGATCGAAGACGAGCCGCAGATCCGCCGTTTCGTGCGTGGTGCGCTCGAAGCCGAGGGCTGGCAGGTGCACGAGGCCGGCACCCTGCGCGATGGGCTCGCGGCGGCAGGTACCCGCCAGCCGGACCTGTTGGTGCTCGACCTCGGCCTGCCCGATGGCGATGGCGTGTCGCTGATTCGGGACGTGCGCGGCTGGTCGCCGGTGCCGATCATCGTGCTGTCGGCGCGCATCGACGAGGCCGACAAGATCGCCGCGCTGGASGCCGGKGCCGACGAYTACCTGACCAAGCCCTTCGGCACCGGCGAACTGCTGGCCCGGGTGCGCGCCAACCTTCGCCGGCCGCGCAACGCCGCCGGCGGCGACGAAGCCGAGGCGGTGTTCCGCTTCGGCGAGATCGAGATCGATCGCAGCGCGCGCCTGGTGCGCCGCGCCGGCGTCGAGGTGCACCTGACGCCGACCGAGTACCGGCTGCTGTCAGTGCTGGCGGCCAATGCCGGCAGGGTGCTGACCCAGCGCCAGTTGCTGCGCGAGGTCTGGGGCCCGTCGCACGGCGAGCAGAGCCACTACCTGCGCATCTACATGGGGCACCTGCGGCAGAAGCTCGAGCGCGACCCGGCGCAGCCGCGGCACCTGATCACCGAAATCGCTGTGGGCTACCGGCTGGTTGTTTGAGAAGAGGAGAAGTGGCGTTGGGCACCACGGCCGCGGCCACCCGAATCCAGCTCACAATCGCGCCGGATGCTGGCTAGCGGTAGATGACCGCTCGCCGATAGCCCCGGCGCGCGGCGCCGGCAAAAGACACCGGCGTCAGCGGCATGCCGATAACATCGATGAAGACCGACACTTCGCCACCCTTGGCGGGCATGTTGCCCTGCAGGACCTTGACCGTATAGGACAGCGCGTTGCCTTTCAGCACCGGCGACTGCAGCACCGCCACCACCTGCCGCAGCGACTTGCCGTCGAACAGGGAGATGTCGGCATTGGGCGGATCGGAAAGAAAGCTCTGCTTGCCTTCGCTCCAGAACGGAACGAAGCCGGCGGTCCTCATGTTGCCGGCGATGCGTTCGGGACGGTCGGAGAAGAACACCGTGACCGGGCTCACGCCCTGCAGCGTCAGCTTGCCGGTCGTCTTGTCGTAGTTCATGCTGTTCGCGGTCTGCACGAACAGGAAGTCGGCCTGCTTCGCAGGCGCATCGGCGGTCTGCGGCCATGCGGACTCGAGCGCGGACCCGGAGGCGAGCAGGCTCGCGGAGCGAACGAAGGTGCGGCGGTTCGTCATGAGTGAGCCTCCCGGTAGGCAGGTCGTGGGCGAGAATCCCGCCGCCGCCGGCCGCTCGATGCGGCCCCGGCTGCACGCGATTCAATGGCTTGCCATCCACCGCCGTCGCCTGCGCACTCTCCAGCTTCTGGATGTCTGCCGGCGACAGTGTCGGCCGGTCGACCTTGATCGTCAACTTGTTGAGCTTCCCGGTCAGCGGGAACGGCGGCTTGTAGCGGTTCGCAGCGAAACAGGACACCGGTTGCACGGCATGGGGCTTCCTTATGATATACCGCACTATCGCCTGGCGATTAGGACGGCGAGGCGTCGCGGCATCGTCGGAAATTGATCCAGCGCAATGGCCCTGCGAGGCGCGCAATGCTCGATGAGGTTTAGATCCCGATGCGATCTGAAGTGCACGCATGAAAACAGCCTTGCCCCCCCGAAAGGCCGCACGCGCGGCGATGGCCAAGCAGGAGCGAAGCGGCCCATGAGCGAACTCGCAACCGCGCCTCAGGCGCCATCGGGCTTCCACCTGCTCGCCAAGCCGAGTGGTTCGACCTGGAACATCGACTGCGCCTACTGCTTCTTCCTTTCGAAGGAGGCGCTGTACCCGAACGACAAGCACCGGATGTCCGAGCAGACGCTCGAGATCTACATCCGCCAGATGCTCGAGTCGCACAGCACGCCCACCGTCACGGTGGCCTGGCACATCCCGATCGTCGAGCGCGCCACCGAGCAGACGATCCAGATCKCCAACCAGGGCTGGAAGGCGCGTCCCGGCATGCCGCGGCTGCTCTACACCCAGACCGGCGACCGTGTCACGGACGGCACCGTAGGCTCCCTGCAATACGGGCAGTTCCTGATCGAGGTGTTCGAGGAATGGGTCCGCCACGACGTCGGCTCTGCGGCACGGTGAAGCGCTGGCACAGGTTGGCGTAGGGG
>NZ_JBFUIU010000688.1:0-4675 GCF_056401695.1 Variovorax sp. P4_D9 | reverse complement strand
TTCGGGGGTGGCGAAGTTCCTGTTCGTGCCGCTGGCGATGGCGGTGGTGTTCGCGATGCTGGCCTCCTACCTGCTGTCCCGCACGCTGGTGCCGACGCTGGTGATGCTGCTGATGGGCGGCCAGGCCCACGCCGCGGCAGAGGCCCGGCCCAGCCTGCTGCAGCGCGTCTACCGCCGCTTCGACCGCCGCTTCGAGCGCGTGCGGCGCGCCTACACGCTGGTGCTGTCGGCGCTGCTGGCGAAGCGCGGCCGCTTCATCGCGCTGTTCCTGGGCTTCTGCCTGTTGTCCTGCCTGCTCTACCCGGTGCTCGGGCGCGATTTCTTCCCGGGCGTGGATGCCGGCCAGATCCGGCTGCATATGCGCGCGCCCACCGGCACCCGCATCGAGGAGACCGCCCGGCTGGCCGACGAGGTCGAGGCGGCGATCCGCGAGCTGGTGCCCAAGGACCAGCTCGAGACCATCCTCGACAACCTGGGCGTGCCCAACAGCGGCATCAACCTCTCATACAGCAACGCCGGCACCATCGGCACGCTGGACGGCGAGATCCTGCTGTCGCTGTGCGAAGGCCACCGGCCGACCGAGGAATTCGTCTCGCTGCTGCGGGCCGAGCTGCCGAAGCGCTTCCCGGGCACGGAGTTCTTCTTCCAGCCGGCCGACATCGTCACGCAGATCCTGAACTTCGGCCTGCCGGCCGCCATCGACGTCCAGTTCAGCGGCAACGACATCGCCGGCAACGCGGCGCGCGCGGCCGAGCTGGTGAAGGCGATCCGCAAGATCCCCGGCGCAGTCGACGCCCATGTGCACCAGCGGCTTGACGGCCCCGGCCTCAACCTGCAGATGGACCGCAGCCGGCTGCAGCAGTTCGGACTGACCGCGGCCAACGTCGGCCAGAACGTGCTGATCGCGCTGTCGGGCAGCTCGCAGACGCAGCCGGCCTTCTGGCTCAACCCGCAGAACGGCGTGGTCTACAACATCGCGGTGCAGACGCCCCAGTACGCGGTCGACTCGCTCGACTCGCTGCTCAACCTGCCGGTCGGCGCCGGCGGCAGCGGCGCCGGC
Source organism: Variovorax sp. P4_D9 (assembly GCF_056401695.1). Classification (NCBI taxonomy): domain Bacteria; kingdom Pseudomonadati; phylum Pseudomonadota; class Betaproteobacteria; order Burkholderiales; family Comamonadaceae; genus Variovorax; species Variovorax sp. P4_D9. The sequence continues at coordinate 3,615 of NZ_JBFUIU010000688.1, read as the reverse complement.
GCGCCGCCGCAACTGCTGGGCAACCTAGTGGAAGCGCAGCAGGGCCGGCAGCCCGCCGTGGTCTCGCGCTACAACATCCAGCCGGTCGTCGATGTCTATGTGAGCGTGCAGGGCAGCGACCTGGCGAGCGTGGCCTCGAAGGTGCAGGCGCTGGTCGACGAGATGCGGCCGAAGCTCTCGCGCGGCAGCCAGGTGGCGGTGCGCGGCCAAGTGCAGACCATGCAGAGCTCCTTCATCGGCCTGGGCGTCGGGCTGGCGATGGCGATCGTGCTGGTCTACCTGCTGATCGTGGTCACCTTCCAGTCCTGGCTCGACGCCGCGATCATCATCACCGCCCTGCCCGCGGCGCTGGCCGGCATCGCCTGGATGCTGTTCGTCACGGGCACGACGCTGAGCGTGCCGGCATTGACCGGCGCCATCATGACCATGGGCGTGGCGACCGCCAACAGCATCCTGCTGGTGGCCTTCGCGCGCGAGCGGCTGGCGGCCGGCATCCCGCCGCTGTCGGCGGCGCTCGAAGCCGGCGCCACCCGCATCCGCCCGGTGCTGATGACCGCGCTGGCGATGATCATCGGCATGATTCCGATGGCGCTGGGTCTAGGCGAAGGCGCCGAGCAGAATGCGCCGCTGGGCCGCGCCGTGATCGGCGGCCTGCTGTTCGCGACCGTGTCGACGCTGTTCTTCGTGCCGGCGGTCTACGCCGAGATCCACAGCCGCCGTGCGCACCGCCAGGCGGCGCGCGACGCCGCCGCTGCATCCCATTCGCTCGGGGCCGCGCCCCAGGAGACCTGATTCCATGAACGCAGCGCCGGGCCGCCCCAAGCAAGTTCGCACCGCAGTGCGAAGCACGGAGGTTAGCCAATGACCGAGCAACGCCACGCGGCGCTGGGTATCCATCCGATCGCCGCCGATGAAGAAGGGGCCGCCGACGCGCTGCCTCGCCGGCGCCAGATCGTGCGCAGCACCCGCATCGCGGTGCTGGTCGTGCTGGCGCTGCTGGCGATCGGCGCCGCGCGCACCGTCTATGTCCGCACGGCCAACGCACGCGCACTCGAAGCCGGCACCGCCGAGCGCGCCGCCCAGTACGTCAAGACAGCCCTCCCCCGCACCGCGGGCAGCGGCCAGACGCTGGCCCTGCCGGGCACCCTGCAGGGCTTCACCCAGTCGCCGATCTCGGCCCGTGCCAGCGGCTACCTGAAGCGCTGGACCCGGGACATCGGCAGCCGCGTCGAGAAGGGCGAGCTGCTGGCCGAGATCGAGACGCCCGAGATCGATCAGCAGCTGTCGCAGGCGGTGGCGGCGCGCCAGCAGGCGGCCGCGGCCCTCGAGCTCGCCAAGAGCACGGTGGCCCGCTGGGAAGGGCTGCGCAAGAAGGACGTGGTCTCGCAGCAGGACCTGGACGAGCGCCGCGGCGCCCTGGCGCAGGCCACGGCCAACCTCGCGGCAGCCGATGCCAACGTGCAGCGGCTGCGCCAGACCGAAGGCTTCAAGCGCGTGCTGGCGCCGTTCGCGGGCGTGATCACGCGCCGCAACGTCGACGTCGGCGACCTGATCGATGCCGGCGCCGGCAATGGCGGCCGGGCGTTGTTCCAACTCGCGCAGACCGATCCGCTGCGGGTCTACATCAACGTGCCACAGGCCTACGCCCAGCTCGTCAAAGAAGGCCAGCCGGTGGTGGTGACGCAGTCCGAGCTGCGCGGCCAGAGCTTCAAGGGCGAGGTGGCGCGGACCTCGGGCGCGATCGACGCGGGCACTCGCATGATGCAGGTCGAGGTCGCGCTGCCGAACCGCGAGGGCATCCTGATGCCGGGCGCCTATGTACAGGTCTCGCTGCCGCTGACGCCGAGCCGCACGCTCAGCATTCCGGCCAACGCGCTGCTGTTCCGGGCCGAGGGCACGCGGGTCGCGGTGGTCGACCCCGAGGGCAAGGTGCGCCTGCGCAACGTCAGCCTCGGGCGCAACTACGGCGAGATCGTCGAAGTGATCGACGGCATTTCCGCCAGCGACCGGCTGGTGCTGAACCCCTCGGACTCGCTGGCCGAAGGCGACGTGGTCGCGGTCGCGAAGGAGCCGGCGTGAGCTTGGGCAAACGGTGGATGGTCGGGGCGGCGGCCGTGCTGCTGGCCGGCTGCGTCGCCGGGCCCGACTACCGCAAGCCGGAGGTCGAGGTGCCGGTCAGCTGGCAGCTGGAGCAGCCCTGGCGCCAGGCAGCGCCCAGCGACGCCGAGGCCAAGGGGCCGTGGTGGCGGCGCTTCAATGATCCAACGCTCGACGCGCTGCAGGACAAGGCGCTGGCCAACAGCCCGACCCTGGACCTCGCGAGCGCCCGGCTGGCGCAGGCCCGCGCCGCGCTGGCCGGCAGCGAGGCCGGCCGCTACCCACAGGTGGGCCTGGGCACGCGCGCCTCGCGGCTCAAGATCTCGGCCAATCGGCCGCTCACCAATTACGCCACCAGCAACTTCTCGACGGTCCAGAACGACTTCGCGCTGAACCTGATCGCCAGCTATGAGCTCGACCTCGCGGGCCGGGTGCAGCGATCGGTGGAAAGCGCCAGCGCCTCGGCCGCGCAATCGGCCGCCGACCTCGAGAACACGCGCCTGCTGTTGACCGCGGACCTGGCCTCGAACTACTTCAACCTGCGCGCGACCGATCTGGAACTCGACGTCGTTTCGCGCTCGATCGAGGTCCAGCGCCGGGCGCTGCAGTTCGTCACCGACCGCCATGAAGGCGGCGCCGTGTCGGGCCTTGACGTCGCGCAGCAGCAGGCCCTGCTCGACAACACGCTGACCCAGGTCGACCTGCTGAAGCGGCAGCGCGCGCTGTTCGAGCACGCGATCGCGGCCTTGACCGGAACGCCGGCGCCGAACTTTTCGCTGGCACCCGACATCCAGCCGCTGCAGCCGCCGCCGATCCCGCTGGGCGTGCCCTCGGGCGCGCTCGAGCGCCGGCCCGACGTTGCGGCGGCAGAGCGCGCCATGGCCGCGGCCAATGCGCAGATCGGCGTCGCGACCGCCGCCTTCTACCCGAGCGTCAACCTGCTGCCCGTGGGCGGTGTCGACAGCAGCAGCCTGTCGACCCTGTTCGATGCGCAGAGCGTGCTGTGGTCGATCGGCGTCTCGGCGACGCAGACGATCTTCGACGGCGGCCGCATCCGCGCCAATGTCGACTTCACGCGCGCCGGCTACGAAGGCACCGTGGCCAACTACCGCCGCGTGGTGCTGACCGCGATGCAGGAGGCCGAGGACGGCATCACCGGACTGGCCGCACTGGAGCGCGCCGCGACCCAGTCGCAGACCGCGGTGGAGAGCGCACGCCGGGTGCTCGAGATGTCGGCAAGCCGCTACGAGGGCGGCGCCACCACTTACCTGGACGTCATCACTGCCCAGCAGGCGCTGCTCAACATCGAGCGCCAGTCGGCCCAGCTGGCCGGCCAGCGCATGCTCGGCTCGGTGTTCCTGGTGAAGGCGCTGGGCGGCGACTGGTGCGGCGTCGCGCCGCGCGGCGCCGCCGGCAGCGATGCCGCTAGAACAGACTGCCCTGCCCCGCTGCGCCAGGTGGTCGGAACGCGCTGAGGTCCATGGCGATCCGCTCGCGGTTGAATCCGATCCGGCGGGT